>JADGPX010000039.1 GCA_017882215.1 Chitinophagaceae bacterium
CAATTAACATTTATTAACAAATTTAAAGGCAGTATTTTAATTCAATTTGCTGCTTTGTTATAATGAAATTTTATTGGTCAATTAAATGGGCATTTATTTTAAGAGATCATGAAGCGAGATTAATTTCCGCAGACCTTGAAGGTTTTAGAAACCTTCAAGGTCTATACTTTCGGCAATTTGTAAAGTATATTATACATCCTATTCATTAAAACCTTGTACATCATTCATATCTTTGTATAATTAAATACAACATTAATTATGTTAGATTCTATTGAAAGTGCAATTGCGGATATCCAAAAAGAGAAATTGGTAATTGTTGTAGACGATGTGGGCAGGGAGAACGAAGGCGATTTTATTACCTCTGCAAAAAATGTTACGCCCGATATAATAAATTTTATGAGCAAGCATGGCAGGGGATTGATCTGTGCACCGCTTGCTGAAGAAAGGTGTGATGAATTGGGATTGGAATTAATGGTAAATAGAAATACTGCTTTGCATGGTACACTTTTTACTGTGAGCGTTGATCTTTTAGGTCATGGATGCACAACCGGCATTTCCGCACACGACCGTGCAAAAACAATACAGGCATTAATTGATCCTGAAACAAAACCTCAGGACCTTGGTAAACCCGGACATATATTTCCTTTGAGAGCAAAATCAGGCGGCGTGTTAAGAAGAACAGGACATACTGAAGCAACAATAGACCTGGCAAGGCTTGCAGGGCATGGAGAAGCCGGCGTGTTGGTAGAAATTATGCATGAAGATGGAACAATGGCAAGGCTTCCTGAATTAATTAAAATAGCCAGGAAGTTTGACCTTAAACTTATTTCTATAAAGGACCTTATCGCATACCGGTTAAGAACTGAATCTTTAATTCATGAAGATGTAAGAGTAAAAATGCCAACTAAATATGGCAATTTTGAATTGATAGCTTTTAAACAAATTAATACCGGTGAAGAACACATGGCATTAAAAAAAGGTGATTGGATAAAAGATGAACCTGTTTTGGTAAGAGTTCACTCGAGTTGTATGACGGGTGATATTTTAGGATCATTACGTTGCGATTGCGGTGATCAATTACATGCTGCGATGAAAATGGTGGAAGCTGAAGGCAAAGGCGTTGTATTATATATGAATCAGGAAGGACGGGGAATAGGATTACTTAATAAACTAAAAGCATACAAACTGCAGGAAGAAGGACGAGATACTGTGGAAGCCAACCTGGAACTGGGTTTCAGCCAGGATGAAAGAGATTATGGAGTGGGGGCACAAATTTTACGGCAGATGGGAATTACTAAAATAAAACTCATCAGCAATAATCCACGCAAGCGTGCAGGTATCACAGGCTATGGTTTGGAAATTGTTGATACAGTACCGATTGAGATAGCCTCTAACAAACACAATAAAAAATATCTTGAAACCAAGAGAGATAAATTGGGACATAATATATTAGCAAAGTAATTCAGGTGTCCTACACCTTCAAGGTGTAGGACACCTGACCTATTTTTTATCTATTCCAAACAATTCATAAAATGAATTAAAATCTTTTCGGTACGATAGTAAAATTCCTGTACGGTTGCGGCGGGTAACACCGGCAATATCACCAATATCTGCATCGCTGCGGTTAAAGCCTACAACACGTAAACCGCCTCCGGGTGTTATTAAATATTCAAATGAAACATCAGGAGTAAACAAAAAATTAGTGTTGGAATTATTAGAAGCCTGAATAAGTTTATAATCTACATTGCCACCAAAATTTATCAGTAGCCTGTTTTTTAAAAAAGCTGTTTTAAACCCGAAATTTCCAAGGTTTTGAAGTTGCTTTTGTGTAAGACTTTTCTGTAAATTAAAGTCAGAGGTATTGATGTTTGTATACAGGTTCACAGCATCTGTCTTTAATAATTTTTGCAGCCAGTTACTAAGCGAAGAGGAAAGCGTGCTGGATAATATCTGACCAACAGATCTGAAAACAAAACTGCCTGTGTTGTTTGTAGTAATTAAACTTTGTGATTCTGAAATGGAATTAAATAACAGCAATGATGTTACCTGTTTATTCAATTCATTCTTATCTGATTCGTACCTGGTTTTTAAATATTGATTTGCAATAGGGTCTGATCTTAATGGATTATCAAAAGGAAAAACAAATTCAAAATCGGGACGAGGATCTTTTAAGGTGCCTCTTAATTTAAAAATAATATCCACATCGCCCTTTTGATTACTAATTCCTGCGCTGGTTGCAATGCTGCTCAGATCAACCTGCTTAGCTCTGTACACTGCATCTATATTAAGGTTGGCAAGATAAGGATCGCCCTGCCATTCAATATAACCTGACTGTAAAGTAAAAGGTGTTTTTAAAAATGTTTGAAAATTAAAAGTGTATTGTCCCTCTTCAACATCATATCTGCCACGGATAGTTAGCGGCTCTTTTGTACCAACATTTATATTTAATTTACCGCTTCCTTTTGCTTTAATAACATCACCGGTTATTTCATCAAGTATCACATCTATCTGCACAAAAGGGTTTGCGGTAATTTCCATATTTACCTTAATGTTTGCCTCTTCCCTAATAGACAAATCAGTCCTCATTTCTCTTCCAAATTGTATAAATTCTATGTAATTTATTTTTCCTGTTTCTGCAACATCGCCTGTAGGCAAATAAATATGGCTGCTATCAGTAGGCTGTCCTGTAATATTCATTCTCATATCAGTGATAGGTCCATCCAATTGCATTTCTGCATCACCAATTACATGTCCATAAAATTCTTTATTATCTTTTGCTGTTGTATTGAGCAAAATAAATTTTCCGGGAATGCCATTCCTTCTGTCGGTTTTAAAATGAAGTTCATTAAAGAAGAAATTATCAAAAAAAGTATGGTATAATTTTCCGCTTATTGTGGCTGTATTATTTAGTGTGTCTTTAATTTTTAAAGAGCCAAAATCAATTTCATCTTTATTAAATTTTAAGATGGAGTTAGTATTAAAAAAATATTTGCAGCGAGTGTAGTTAACTGTTAGCGAAGCATCATTAAGCGCTACGCTGCCGGTAATTTTAGGATCCTTTCCTCTTCCCGAAATATTTAATTGCCCGGTTGCATTACCTTGCAGGCCGGTAAAAATTGTGTTTAAATATTTTTGCAGAAAGTGAATGTTCGATCTGTCAAGATTCAGACTTCCATTTAACTGATCAGTTGTTGAATCTTTTGTTTTATAGGTAACATCAGCAATGAAATTATACTGCAAATTATTTGAGCTTGCATTGGCAACAATATCTCCTGTTACCGAAGAATAACTTCCTGATGTTTTTAGAATTCCAATGGAATCATTTTCAAAACGGAACTGGTCAGTTTGTGTAACAAAGCCAACTGTCATATTTTCAAAGGGATCAGTTATTTTAAGATGCCCTGTCATCAATCCCTCAAACCTTGGCGACTTGATAAAAAATGGCACAATATCACCAATATTTATTTTTTTTAATTCTACTAACACATCATTGCTGTTACCTGTTGATGAAGGTTCAGTTGATATAATAATCTGCTGGTCATTCTGTACAAATTTTACTTCACTTGCGGTAAGTAATTTTTTACTGAGAACAAGTTCTCCGCCTTTTTCAAGTATCCATTTTTTATCATTGATAACAAAAGAGGACGGATTAAAATTAAGTTTAAATTCATCCGGTAAAGTTTGTAATCGCAGTGATAGATCAGCTTCATTTAATGTTTTGCTGGCAGAAGTTTTTATCGTGATATCCGACACATCATTATTAGCAGTTACAATAATTTTTGTGTCAGGAAGATGCAGGCTGTCATTAATTATTATATCTCCCACATTACCGGCAAGTGAGAGTGTATCAAAGGTTCCTGTTCCGGTAAAATTTACATTTGTAAAATCAATATTATTATAATTAAAAGAAGGAACGTATGCTTTAATGTTTAAAGTGTTGTTTGATAAATTTAAATTGCCGCTGATATTTGTATTATCAAATCCTTTTATTTTTTTACTTAGTAACCCGATGTAATCACTAACAACTTTTGTTTTTATATCGAAAGTAAAATCCTGTGCATGAATATTTCTTAGTGGTTTATTTATGTATGAAGGATAATACCTGCTAAGTAACAATTGAAATGCTTCCCGCAGTTCCAGTATTTTAAAATTGCCTGCAACATTAGCATCCAGCTCATTACTTTGTACAGACAGATATTTTTTTCCTGCCAGGATGGAAGAGTGGATCGTTAAAGAATCAAAAGATAGTTTTTGATCATTATCCAATAAGCTGGCATTGTAAATTTTTGCGGAACCTAAAAAATTATCAATGTTATTGCCGGAAAAATTGAGATTGAATTTACCTGTTAAAGAAAAATTATCATTGGTGAGCTGAAGATTTTTCAGGTTTAGTTTGGCAACATTGGCATCAAAATTAAACAGTGGTTCTTTGCCCCGAAAATCAATTGTACCCACCAATCCATCAATTTTTACGTTAGGATCGTTGATGCTTACAGCGCCTATAAATAACCTGTTTGTAAAATTTCCTTTGGCAATAATATTCTGGTAATTATAATTATTAAATTCAATCTGCCGGATGTTCCCATCTAAAGTTACATCTGCATTTTTTGCACTAAAACCTTTGCCGCTGATATTTCCATCAAAAGAAATATTTCCCAGTTGGTCGTCTCCTATAAATCTTCCTAATTTAAAATTATTTGTTGCAACCTTTCCTGAATAAATTGAAACGCTTTTCTCCGGGAATTGCATATGCAGATCTGTAACAAGCGTGCCTAAATCAGTACTAAGAGTGCCATAGGTAACAAAGCCTTTAAAAAAACCTGTAAAGTTTCCTGTAAAATGAATGTTGCCCAAAGCGCTAAGGTTTGGGCTGGTAACTCCTCTGAGAGATGGAATGATTGTGGCAAGTTCTGTATAAGAAGTTCTCAGATCATTCGACTTAAGATTAAGATATGTTTCATTTGCATAGGGTAAACCTCTTATAGAAATATCACCATCAAAATAGTTATTGCTTCCTGATCTTATCAGCATTTTTCTGCCAGATAAATTATTAATTGTTCCGCTTACATTTCCATTGATTAAAAAATTTCTTTGCCAGGTTTTTAATGCCGGGGCAAAATAACCTATATCATTACTGCTAACTTCACTGCCGGTAAAGTTTGCTTCCAGCGTTACTGCCTGTTCAAAATTTGCGAAGTCTTCATCAAAATTCTTATACCTCATCACATAATAATTTTTTATGTGGCTGCGGTTAGTGATGAGATCAAGATCTTTAAACTCCATTTCCTGCGGAGTAAATTTATAAGCGGCCGTTAATTTTTTTATTTCAAATCCTGAACGGTCTTTTGCTGCTATATTGATATTGGCTGTAATAGTATCTTTTGCAAACTGAACATTTTTTAAGCTGCCATTTATAGAAGATGCGATAATATGTCCGCCATCAAACATATTAACATAAGGAGCTGTTGCTGTTGCGTTTTCAATCGCAAGTCCGCCATCTTTTATTTTTATGTTGTTTACTGTGATTAACCAATCTTCTTCATTCCAACGCAGGTCTGTAGCAGGTTTTGTTGCCGCAGTAATTATGGGTGTATTAAGTTTTGGGCGAATTCCCCGGTAATTAAATTCAGCGTAAAGAGGGTGATCTAAAGTGATCTCGTTTATTTTTATGATCTTATTTTTTGTATCAAAAATGTCTGTTGTAAAATTTAATTTATTAAATGATACAAGCGTATTTTGTCCTGCCCATTCATCCTTCTTCCATATCTTAATCCTGTTAAATTCAACAGTTTTAAGATTGAGCTTTATAACATTTTTTGAAGTATCGGTTTTCTTTTTCGGACTTGAAAAATAATCCACTAAAAATTGGTAGTTCCATGTAGAATCTTTCCGGTTCAGATTTATAATTGCATCATCAAGCGCTATATATTTCAGAGTGATATTATCCTTTAAAAAGAACCAGTCAGTGATGTTTACTTTGGCAGTTTCGGCATATAATAAAGTATCATTTTTTTTATCAAGTACTAAAGTGCCTTCCAGCAGCATTTTATTAAATAATCCAAATTCAACATGTCTTATAGAAACTTTTGCATGCAGGTCTTTAGATAATTTTGCAGTTACCCTGTTTACTATCCAGTTTTGAAATGAACTGGTGTTAACCAATATCCATAGCAATACGATAAGCATTAAGAAGGCAAGCAAAAACTTATATAATATATTCAGCGTTCTTTTCACAATAGAATTAAGGCTGTAAAATTACTTAAACCCATGCGTTGTGCCAATTGAAGACAAGTTGTATAAAGTTTTTAACACTTTAGTTTACAGATGTCCTACACCTTGAAGGTGTAGGACATCGCATTACAAACTGCTGCAAAGTTTTTGAATATCTTTTTTTGTATGCAATGCATTAATTACAATGCGGTTTATTTTTTGAGAGGAAGGATCAGGATACCCGAAAGATGAAATAATAATTTCTTTTTTATAAAAAAAATTTTCTGCGTTTTCATTTTCGCAAATAAAAACGGGCAGGTCAAAATCATGTTTTAAAATATAAGCCGGAAGATGTTTTTTAAACCAGGATATATTTTTTATAAGCTTCTCTCTTTGGAGAGCATATAATTTCTTGCTTTTAATAAAAGCATGCATCAGCGAAGGATTAATGGCTGTGCTGCCTGTATAGTTAGGATGTTGCCTTAACTTGTTTGCCCAGCTTTTAGAACAGCTAACAGCGCCGCCTTCAATATTAAATGCCTTTGATAGCGAATAGCAAATAATGTATTCAATGCCTGCCTGTCCCCGTCCGACCGGGTTATCCCCGTCCGTACCGGCACGGGCGGGCGGGCGGGCGTTAGGCGGGTTTTCTTTTTTGGGAAGTTGAGAAATAATTCCTGATCCGTTTTTACCTAAAACTCCAATGCCGTGTGAATCATCAATTAAGAAAATTATTTTTTTAGATGGATCTATATTTTCTATAAATGAAAAATTATGAACCTCTGCTTTTAAAATATCTACCGAATCGCAGAGTAAGACGAACTCGTTTTCATCTGAGGAGTTTATAAGATCAATAACTTCATTTTTCCAGTCATTAAAATTTATTGAGTTAGTTTTTTGCCTTGTTTCAATATTTATTGCAGGATGTGTACCGGGAGCAATTAAAATATTTTTGTAAGAAGACAGAATATCTGAAATAGTTTTTCCCGCCAGGTAACCTGAAGAAAAACTGACTGTATCTTCCATGCCTGTAAATTGTGAAAGCCTGTTCTCAAATTTTTCATAAAGCTTCAATCTTGTATTGGATATTCTTGAAGAAGGGAAAAGTATTCCATATTTATCAATGCCTTCTTTTACTAAGTCTGTAAATTCTTTTACATGATTCATCCCCAGATAAGAATATCCGGAAAAAAATAAAAATTCTTTCCCATCAATCATACATTTTCTTCCGGGAGTAGTATCAAGTGAGAACATTTATAAAACCCTCCATCTCCCTAAAGCCTGCCTGTCGGCAGACAGGGGAGAGTTAATTTTAAAAGCATTAATAAATAATACAATCTAAAAAATCGTAAATCCCTATTTAAAATTCCCATTGGGTTAGGGGGTATATCCTGCAGCATGGTCATCACCTCTTTTATCTGCAACAGCTTCTATTTTTTGCGGAGCAGGTTTTTTAATTACTTCCGTTCTGCCAATAGCGCCTCTTTCTTTTAAAGTGTATCCCATTTTTGTCAATTGTTTTTTTACATCTTCAGGAAATCCTTTTTCAACATCTATCTGATCGGGTAACCATTGGTGATGAAACTTAGGTTTGTTAACAGCATCATTTGTTGTCATTTTAAAATCAATAATATCTATCAAAGTTTGAAAAACACTTGTAGTGATAGTAGTTCCGCCGGGAGTACCGACAACCAAATATGGCTGATTATTTTTTAAAACAATTGTTGGTGTCATGCTGCTAAGCATTCTTTTTCCGGGTGCAATTGCATTAGCTTCGTTGCCAACAGCGCCGTACATATTAGGTACACCGGGCTTTACGCTAAAATCATCCATTTCATTATTCAATAAAAATCCTGCGCCGCTTACAACGGTTCTGCTGCCATAACCACCATTAAGTGTTGTTGTTACTGAAACCGCATTTCCTTCATTATCTATCACACTAAAATGCGTTGTTTCTTCGCTCTCCTTAATATTTCCTGCCTTTATCTCTGTGCTGCTGCCGGCTTTACCAGGCTGATAATCCTTCATTCTTTCTTTAAGATATTTCTCACTCACTAAAGTTTTTACAGGAACTTTTACAAAGTCAGGATCGCCTAAAAAATTTGCCCTGTCCGCATAAGCTCTGCGTTCTATTTCCGTCATAAGCTGTACAGATTGTGCAGTTTCAAATTTCATAGCAGCTACATTTTGTTTCTCTATCATCTTCATCATTTGTTCTAAAATAATCCCGCCGCTGCTGGGTAATGGCATTGATATTATTGTATATCCTTTGTAGTTAAACACAATTGGTGTTCTTGTTTTTGCTTTATATTTTTTAAGATCTTTCTCTGTAATAATTCCTGCCTGTCCGGCAGGCAGGCCTTTTCCTCTTTTCATTTCTTCAACAATCAGTCTCGCTGTTTCACCTTCGTAAAATCCTTTTGCGCCAAAGTCTTTTATTCTTTTTAATGTATTGGCAAGATCTTTTTGAACGAGTGTATCGCCTGTCTTCCATAAATTATCTTTTACAAAAACAGGAGTTGTTGTATTTAGTTTTATAAAATCATCCCGTGTTGCATTAAAGCTTTTTGCCTGCGCTTCAGTAATTGCAAAACCTTTTTCCGCAAGATCAATTGCAGGCTGTATTAATTTTTTAAAAGGAAGCTTTGCATATTTCATGCACGAAAATATTCCTGCAACTGTTCCCGGTACACCTGCTGAAAGATGACCATTTTGCGACAGGTTCATTTGAGGGTTGCCATTTACATCAAGATACATATCTCTGGAAGCTGCTTCAGGCGCCATCTCACGATAATCAATAGCAATATTTTTTCCCTGCCCGTTCGGCAGGCGGGCATTTTTAAGATGTGCAACCATAAATCCGCCGCCACCAATATTTCCTGCGCCGGGATAAACAACTGCTAATGCCAATTGCGTGGCAATAGCAGCATCTACTGCATTACCTCCCTGTTGTAAAATGGTAACTCCAATCTGGCTTGCAAGGGCATGGGCAGAAACAACAGATCCATTTTTGCAAAAAATATTTTTACGAATAGTATAATGATACGGATCTGATTTTTGTTGCGAATATGCTGGCCTGAAGATCAACAGTAAAAAAAGCACTACTGTAAATATTTTTTTGGGAGGCATAAAATATTTTATTCGAAAATACTTCTTTGCCGATTAATCATCTGAGAAAATTTTAATGGCCATTAGATGTTTTTATTTAAATGGTATTCGTTTCAAAATAACATTATCATACATTCGTATCTCAAACAGATAATTTCATGCGTAAGATTTTTTTAATAATTCTCACTTTTCACTTTTCACATCTCACGTATAGTCAATCTCCAAAAACATATACTTCTTCAGAGATTTTATTGCAGCTAAAAAAACTGAATGTGTTAGGCTCTGTTTTATATATTGGCGCACATCCTGATGATGAGAATAATGCGTTGCTTCCATATTTAGCCAATGAAAAATTATACCGCACTGCTTATTTAAGTTTAACCCGTGGCGATGGCGGTCAAAATTTAATTGGTGACGAGCAAGGCGTAGAACTTGGTTTGATAAGAACGCAGGAATTATTAGCAGCCAGGAAAGTTGATGGTGCTGAACAGTTTTTTACCAGGGCTTACGAATTTGGTTATAGCAAAAGCTCCGATGAAGCACTGCGTATTTGGGATAGAGAAAAAATTCTTAGTGATGTTGTCTGGGTGATAAGACAATTTCAGCCTGATGTTATCATAAAAAGATTTCCTCCTACAAGAGGCGGGCACGGTCATCATTCAGCATCAGCAATATTAGCCGATGAGGCATTTACTGCTGCCGCAGATCCAAAAAGATTTCCGGAGCAGTTTAAATATGGCGTAAAGCCATGGCAGGCTAAAAGAATTATGTGGAACACTTTCAATTTTGGCGGAACAAACACAACGAGCGAAGATCAGTTGAAGGTAGATATTGGGGGTTACAATTCATTACTTGGAAAAAGCTATGGTGAGATGGGAGGAGAAGCAAGAACAATGCATAAGAGTCAGGGAGAAGGCAGGCCGAGAAGAAGAGGACAATCTTTTGAATATTTTGTAACAACCAGCGGAGAACCTGCAAAGACTGAGATAATGGATGGAGTTATTTCAGACTGGAAAAGAATAAATGGTGGCGATGCTGTTCAGTCCATGATAAATAATATAATACAAAATTATAAACCGGATGCTCCTGAGTTATCTGTTCTTTCACTAATAAAATTATATCAGTCAATTAAAGTATTGCCTGGCAGCAACTGGCGCAATAAAAAGTTGGATGAAGTGCAACAGTTAATTGAAGAGTGCAGTGCTTTGTATGTTGAAGCAACATCTTCACAACAAAGAGTTGTGCAAGGTGATACATTAAGAATAAGTTTTTTTCTTAATGAGAGAAAAGCTGTGAATGTAACTTTTAAAAATATTAAGCTCGAAAATTTTGATTCTGCTTTTTCAATTCCATTACCAGCAAATCAAAATGTTACTATTGCTAAAACGCTTTCTGTGGCTCCTGATAAAAAAATATCACAACCTTACTGGTTAGAGTATCCTTTAGTTGGTGGAACTTTTGAGGTAAGAGATCAAACAATGATCGGCAAAGCCGAAAATGATCCTTCTTTCGAAGCAATTTTTCTAATAAATATTGCAGGAGAAGATTTTACTATTAAGCGTGCAGTTCAATACAGGGTTATTGATCCTGTTAAAGGAGATGTATACCAGCCTATACCTGTGTTGCCAAAGGTTGAATTGAATTATACAAAAGATAATTTTATTTCTTTAAATAATTCTCCTGTAAAAGTAGAAGCAAAGATTAAATCCAATGAAACAAATGATGCAGGGTCGCTTCAACTTTATCAGCAGTATTCAAAAAACTGGAAATGGAATGAAGATCATTCGAGTTTGAATAGTATTCCCGAAACCAGTAAAGAAAAATATTGGACAGGAACTTTTTCTTCACAATCAAAAGAAACAAATACTACAGAAGAAATTAAATTAAGAACATCTGATGGTAAATATGATGGTTACACAAAAACAATTTCTTACGATCACATTCCAACAATAACTTATTTCCCAAAAGCAAAAACAAATTTGGTAAAGCTGGATATTAAAATTATTGGTAAAAAGATTGGTTACATTATTGGCGCAGGAGATAAAGTGCCGCAGGCATTAGAAGCAATGGGGTATGAAGTGAAAACCTTGTCAGAAGCGGATATTACTGATGATAACTTAAAACAGTTTGATGCAATTATTACAGGGATCAGAGCGTATAATATTTATGAATATCTAAGCAATAAAAATGATGTGTTGATGCGATATGTACAGAATGGCGGGAATCTTATTGTTCAATATTTAAAGAGTAACCAGGTTGGATCAAAAAGAGTGAAAGTTGGACCATATCCTTTTACCATTGATGCGGGCTCAAGAGTTACAGAAGAAGATGCAAAAGTGAATTTCTTATTACCTGATCATCCGGTATTAAATTATCCAAACAAAATAACAGAAAAAGATTTTGAAGGCTGGGTGCAGGAAAGAAGCACTTACCAGGTTTCTCAAATGGATGAGCATTATCAAACCCCATTAGGCATGAATGATAAAGATGAAAAGCAAAGTAACGGGAGCCTTGCAATTGCAAAATATGGCAAAGGAAATTTTGTGTATGCATCGTTAGTATTCTTTCGGCAGCTGCCTGCAGGTGTTCCTGGTGCTTACAGGTTAATGGCGAATTTGATTGGGTTACCTCACCCTTAATCCTTCTCCTTTTGGAGAAGGAGATGGAGGATGAGGTAGAAGACTTGCTAACACATAAAAACCCTAACCTAAAATAGTAACAATATTTTTTAGATCGTCAAAGATTTAATGATGAATTGGAAGATAAAATATTTGAGTTTATTCAGAAGTGCCGCCTCCTCTCTTTCGGAGAGGAGGAAGGGAGGTGAGGCTACATATTGGCGCAACTGGTACATAATAGTACTTGCATTTTTAGTACTGCAAATTGTGTTGTATTATTTCATTACCATTCATTTTAGATAATATGTCAATATCAATTTATATCATTTCTAAATACCCCTTTAGGGGATAGTGGCATGAGCCGCATCGACTGGATTATACTGACTATTACTCTTTGCGGCATTATCATTTACGGCATTTACAAAAGCCGCACTACAAAAAATTTAGACGGATATTTTTTAAGTAACCGCACAATGCCATGGTATCTTGTGCTGCTCAGTATTATGGGCACGCAGGCAAGCGCTATTACTTTTTTAAGCGCTCCGGGACAGGCATATACAGATGGGATGCGGTTTGTACAATATTATTTCGGTTTGCCGCTTGCAATGATAGTTATATGCATTGTGTTTGTTCCGATATTTCGCAATCTAAAAGTTTATACTGCATATGAATTTTTAGAAGAACGGTTTGATGTGAAGACAAGAACCTTCACTTCATTTTTATTCCAGCTTTCACGGGGGCTTTCAACAGGTATTAGTATTTATGCGCCTTCTCTTATTTTAAGTTCGTTGCTTGGCTGGAATATTTATTGGACTAACATGATAATGGGAGGACTCCTGATTATTTATACAGTTAGCGGCGGCGCAAGAGCTGTGGCTCATACACAAAAATTGCAACTGATAATTATTATTACCGGAATGATTATAGCCGGTTACATGGTGGTACATTTAATGCCTGCAGGTATTGGTTTTCATGAGGCTTTGAACATTGGCGGCAAGAGCGGTAAAATGAATGTGATTACCAGCGGTATTACAACAAATGGTTTTGACTGGAAAGATAAATACAACATCTGGAGTGGTATTATCGGTGGATTTTTTTTAGCACTCTCTTATTTCGGAACCGATCAAAGCCAGGTTGGGCGATACCTAACAGCTAAGGATAACAGAGAAAGTAAAATTGGCTTGCTCATTAACGGATTGGTGAAAGTTCCCATGCAATTTTTAATATTGATGATAGGCGTTTTGGTATTCTCGTTCTATCATTATAACAAAGCGCCAATTTATTTTAATGATACCCAGATTGAAGAAGCAAAACTGACCATTAAAAAAGATTCTTTAGAAAATTTAGAGAAGCAATATGCCGTTGTTGCTTCGGATAATAATGTAGAAAAATCAGCCATTAAAAAACAATACAAAGATGTTTTGAAAAGAGCATTACCGGATGAAGATGTGAATGATACTAATTATATTTTTCTAAGGTTTGTGATTGATTATTTGCCGAAAGGATTAATTGGTCTTTTAATAGCGGTGATCTTTTTAGCTGCATGGGGAAGTATAGCCGCGGCGCTGAATGCACTTGCATCCTGCACCGTAGTAGATATTCATAAAAAATTTATTAATAAAGAACTTACCTCAAAGATGGATTATAGAATTTCTAAATTATACACTCTGTGCTGGGGACTTTTTTGCATTGCAGTTGCTGAGTTTGCAAGTAATCTGGGTAATAGTCTTATTGAGACAGTAAATATTTTAGGCTCATTATTTTATGGAGTAATTCTTGGAATATTTTTAGTTGCTTTCTGGATAAAACAAATTAAAGGGCATGCTGTTTTTTATTCAGCAATAATTTCTGAGCTTCTTGTAATAGCAATTTATAAAGCAGATATTATTTCTTTTTTATGGCTGAATGTAATTGGCGCAGTGCTGGTAATTACTACGGGAGCTGTATTTCAAATATTTTTTAGCGCTTATGATTATCGCAAAATAAAAACGCTTCCCCGTGATGATTGAGGAAGCGTTTGCAACATCGTCTGACGGTCCCCGTCTGACGATAATACTCTATTTTAATTCTTTTAACAGCTTTTCATTTAAGCGCACATAATCATCATTTTTTTGTTCGCGAGCTAAATCCATAGATTTTTGCGCTACGATTTTTGCTTCATCCTTTCTTCCCAGTTTCGCTAATGCATTTGCTTTTTGGTAATAAATGAAAAAACCATTTGGATTTTGTTCTATCGCTTTATCAAACCACTGTAATGCCTGGTTCAGATCTTTACCATTTTCCATATAATACATTGCAGATTGAAAATATGGGCGGGTATCCTTGTTCATTGCATCATTTATCTGTGCCATTATTTTTTTATCAATATCAGTAACGATAGGAACTGCCACTGCTGTTTTGTCCCACATGATCTGCAGGTCAGCACTGTTTGGTTTTACATTGCCAAATTGCAGAGTAAAGGTTTCCACTGTTTCATCCAATTTCATTGGCTTTACTTTCACCCGGAAAATATCATCCTCCTGTTTGTAGTTGGTACCCCAGTTGGCAGATCCTTTATTAATAATGATCTCCCATTCTTTTTCATTGGGAATAGTATATAGAGCATATTCACCTGCTTTCAAAGCCTGCCCGCCAAAAGTTACATCATCAATAAATTTTATACGGGTTGCAGAATTGGCTCCTGTACGCCAAACCTTATTCCATGGAACGAGGTCACCAAAAATTTTTCGTCCTTTCACACCCGGACGTGAGTAAATAAGCTCTATCGAGGAAATACCAAAATCCTGTTTAATGGTTTGTGTTGGAGATGGCGCAGGCGTATGAAGCTGGCCTGATACAAATACAACAAATACAAAAAGAAAAGAGGTTAGAAATAATTTTTTCATAATTCAAAATTTTATTAAACAAAGTTATATATTATCGGTGTTACATTAGCACATTAGCATATTAGCGCATCAGCATATTTTAAAAGTTATTCAAAATAAATTTTTATGGTTTGATATAATAAACGGTTTTGAAGATACTGGCTTTGTGTATTCATTTCTGTATAGCCTTGCAATCCAAATAAACCGGCTGCATTTCCTTTATTGATGGCAATTTCAAGGTATCCTGCAGAATTAAATAATGCCAGCTTTTCGCTTTCTGTAACGTCAGCATACGTTTCACTTATTTTATCAATTATTTCATCTCTTTTAAAAACAATTTTAAAGCTTCTGCCCCGGCGCTGCTCTTCAAATTCTTCTTTAGTAATGTTGATGATAACATTTTCAAAATTATCAATAAATATTATTTGTCCTTCTATCCAGTTATTGCCAAGTAAAGCCCGTAAGGGATTTTTTACTTCGATGGAAACATTAGTATCGCCGAGATTCCCGAAAGGTTCGCCTGCAAGAATCTGGTCAAAAGCTTTTGCAAATACTGAAGCACAATACAACGTATTTTTTTGCGCAGATTTATTTAATGAAAGCGCTACAATATTTTGCGGCACTTCCTCCAATATCATTGTGATCAAACCATTATCTGCACATCCTATATATTGGTTGTTGTAGTTTATTAATAAAAGATGCTCCGGTCGCTGATCAAATAAATTTACCAGTACAATGTGAAAAGTTTCTTCAGGAAAATTTTTAATTGCATTGCGGCAAACATAAGCTGCCTGCGGATAATTGAACGGCGAAAGGTTATGGGAAATATCTACAATGTTGAAGTTTGGATTTATACTTAGTAGCTGTCCTTTAATTGCACCAACAAGAAAATCCTGCGAACCTATGTCAGATGTAAGTGTTAATAAAGGCATTTTAAAATTTGAGATTTGAAATTTCAGGTTTGAGATTCAGATTTAGGATTTATTCGTGTCATCAAATTTCAAATTGAAAATTTCAAATCATTTTACAAGTTCTCCGTTTTTAAAAAAATGTTTCCTCACCAGTTTGTCAGCCCACTTCGGAAAAAATTTATTCATGAATACAGTTTGCTTACCTGTAAATGTTAATACCAAAGTACGTTTTCTTTTTTCAATTGCTTTTACAATATACGCTGCACATTTATCTGCGCTCATCATTTTATCTTCATCCATTGGCGATTCACCCTGAGGTTTTGCTTCATGGTTCAATGCTGCATTTCTTATGTTAGAAGTTGTAAAGCCGGGGCATACCCACATCACATTTACTCCTGTATCAAGTAATTCCGTACGCAATGCTTCCAACCATCCATTTACAGCATGCTTGCTTGCACTATAACCGCTTCTGCCCGGTAAGCCTCTGTAACCTGCAATTGAAGAAACCCCCACAATAATTCCATTTGTTTTTATTATTTCATTAAGGGCAAACTTAGTGCAGTAAACAGTTCCCCAAAAATTTACATCCATTACTTTTTTAAGTGTGGTAAGGTCTGTATCTTTTACCAGGGCCCTCATAGAAATACCGGCATTGTTTATTAAAATATCAATACCGCCAAAAGTATTTATGGTACTATCAATAAACCTTTTACAATCTTCCTCCCTGCTTACATCTGCAACTACTGTATGCAAAAATTTGCCGACATTTTGCACCTGGAGGTTATATAATTTATCCGGGTTTCTTCCGCAGGTTGCAATTTTGGCTCCCCGTTTAATTAGCGCCTCCACCAATGCCTTTCCTATTCCATCGGTTCCGCCGGTGATCGCAACTACTTTATCTGTAAATGAATATGGCATGGCAAGGCTTTCGGAGAAGTAAAATTGGAACAGGTTGAGGATATTTCAACGCTGTCCCAAGAAGTGATCCGGCTGGGA
>JADGPX010000040.1 GCA_017882215.1 Chitinophagaceae bacterium
AGCGGTCCCTGCAGTGCAGAAACAGAAGAGCAGGTGGTAGAAACCGCTATACGCCTGGCTAAAACAGGCAAGGTAGATATTTTGCGTGCAGGAATCTGGAAGCCACGTACAAAGCCCGGTATGTTTGAAGGGATTGGCGTAAAAGGGTTGGCATGGTTAGATAAAGCAAAAAAAATAACCGGTTTACCAATCACTGTTGAAGTGGCAACTGCAAAGCATGTTGAAGATGCATTACAGTTTGATGTGGACGTACTATGGATCGGGGCAAGAACAACAGTGAACCCGTTTAGTGTGCAGGCTGTGGCGGATGCATTGCGTGGCGTAGATATTCCAGTGCTGATAAAAAATCCAATTCACCCGGAGCTTGATTTGTGGATTGGTGGCATGGAACGATTGCAAAAAGCGGGTGTTCAACAGGTTGGAATGATACATCGTGGATTTTCAAATTATGGTAATACAGAATATCGAAATGCCCCCATGTGGCATTTGCCTATTGAAATGAAACGGCGGTTTCCGGAGATGTTGCTCATTTGTGATCCATCACATATTTGCGGTAACAGAACTATGTTGCAGGCAGTGGCGCAAAAAAGCATTGATCTTGATTTCGGTGGATTGATGATAGAAAGCCATATTGATCCTGACAATGCATGGAGTGATGCGAAACAACAAATAACACCGGAGCGTTTGGCAGAAATGCTGAATGAACTTATCTGGCGTTCTGAACATACCGATGCAAAAGAATTTATTACAGCATTGGCTATACTAAGAGAACAGATCAACCATATTGATGATGAGTTGTTGACATTGATCGGCCAGCGTATGAAGATCGCTGATAAAATAGGGGAATACAAAAAGGATAATAATATCACTATTTTACAAACCAATCGCTGGAATGATATTTTGGAGAAAGCTTTCAAAAAAGGTGAACATTTAGGATTAGGCAAAGAGTTTATCACTAAATATTTTGATGCAATACATCTTGAAAGTATAAATCATCAGAATAAAATAATGAATGAGTAATGGATAAACAGCACTATAAATTTTCCACAAAAACAGTTGACTGTTATTTTGATGCCGTCTTTTCTTTTTTAGAAAAATTAGTTTCAAAAGAGAAGGCTGTAATTATCACTGATGATAACATTGCATCAATCTATGCTGAAAAATTTACAGGATGGAAAGTAATTGCAATAAAACCGGGAGAAAAAAATAAGCAGCAATCAACGGTTGATCATGTTATCAATCAATTAATAAAAATACAAGCCGATAGAGAAACTTTTATTATTGGTATAGGTGGTGGAGTTATTACTGATATAGCCGGCTATACAGCTTCGGTTTACATGAGAGGAGTAAAGTTTGCATTTGTGCCTACGTCTATTCTTGCAATGGTGGATGCAGCGATTGGTGGTAAAAATGGTGTAGATGTAGGCATGTATAAAAATCTTGTTGGCGTTATCAGGCACTCTGAATTTTTATTATATGACTATTCTTTTTTAAAAACCTTACCACAGGAAGAATGGATAAATGGTTTTGCGGAGATCATTAAACATGCCTGTATAAAAGATGAAAAGCTGTTTGAAAGGCTGGAAAATAATTCACTGGAAAATTTTCGGGAATCTCCTGAAAAAATTGCTGATCTGATAAAAAGAAATGTTGAAATAAAATATAAAGTTGTTTCTAATGATGAATTTGAAGCAGGAGAAAGAAAGCTGCTGAATTTTGGGCATACACTTGGGCATGCAATTGAAAACATTTATCAATTACCTCATGGAAATGCAGTAAGCATTGGAATGGTAGCTGCTTGTAAAATTTCAGAAGAGATGAATGACTTTCCTACAGTAGATAGCGAAAGAGTGATCGATCTTCTTAAAAAATATAATCTTCCAGTCACTCTCCCTTTCGGGGAGAGCCGGAGAGGGGCGGTTTGGGAAGTTTTATTAATGGACAAGAAAAAATCAGGTGATGCAATAAATTTTATTCTGCTTAATAAAATTGGTGATGCGATTGTAAAGCCTGTTTCATTACATCAACTTAAAGATTTAATTAACCAGGTATTATAGTGATTGTAAAAATTCATCCTTCAAAAATTTCAGGATCTATTAATGCGCCGGCTTCCAAAAGCTCGATGCAGCGGGCTTGTGCAGCGGCATTGCTAAGCGAGGGTGATACGATTATCAGCAATCCCGGCAAAAGCAATGATGATCTTGCCGCATTGGATGTGATTCAGAAATTAGGAGCAACAATTAGGAAATCCAATGATGATTTAATTATTTCATCCAAAGGTATAAATCCTGTTTCTTCAGAAATTAATTGCGGAGAAAGTGGATTAGGACTAAGAATGTTTGCACCAATTGCTGCATTAAGTTCACAGGAAATTATTTTGAATGGAAGTGGAAGTTTATTACAACGACCGATGAATTTCTTTGATGAGATCTTCCCTTTATTGCAAATTCAGATTCAATCAAACAATGGTAAACTTCCTATAAAAATAAAAGGTCCATTGCAACCTGCTGATATTACCATTGATGGTTCTTTGAGCTCTCAATTTTTAACGGGCTTATTAATGGCTTATGCAAAAGCATGTACAATGCCTGTTAGTATAAAGGTGAATGATCTTAAAAGCAAACCTTACATCGATCTTACTTTACAGGTAATGAAACTTTTTGGTTGGGATGTTAAGCACAGGAATTATGAAGAATTTTATTTCGATCCTAAGATTCCAAAAGTCTCCCCCAACGGGGGAGATTTAGAGGGGGCTTTTGTTGTAGAAGGCGATTGGAGCGGCGCTGCCTTTTTATTAGTTGCCGGAGCAGTTGCAGGAGAAATTATTGTTGATGGTTTAAATATTAATTCTGCACAGGCTGACAAAGCAATTCTTTCTGCATTAAAAATGGCAGGCGCAAAAATTTCTGTAGATGATAATAAGATTTCGGTTATCCAAGAATCATTGAATCCATTTCATTTTGATGCAACTGATTGTCCTGATCTTTTTCCTCCTTTAGTTGTGCTTACAGCTTATTGTAACGGAACAAGTTCTATAAAAGGAGTGAATAGATTAACACATAAAGAAAGCAACCGTGCCATCTCTTTGCAGGAGGAATTTAAAAAAATGGGAGTTGAAATTAAAGTTAGCGGAAACGTTATGCTGATAACAAGTAATGGAAGATTAAATGGAGCAATTGTTCAATCGCATCATGATCACCGTATTGCAATGGCATGCGCTATTGCGGCACTAAAAGCTAATGGGGAAACAACTATCCATAATGCCGAAACAATTAATAAATCCTACCCTGATTTTTATGATGATCTCCAAAAGTTAAATGCCGATCTTCAAAAAACATAAGTGATACCTTTTGCAAATAATATAGTTAGCGGTAATTAAACAAACCTTACTTATGAGAAAATACTTTTTGACAATTTTGACAATTGGTGCTGTGACTTTTGCATTTGGACAAAGCGCTTTTAAAAAGAATGACATTTATTTAGAGGCGGGTGGCAACGGACTTTTTGGTTCTGTAAACTATGAAAGGCAATTAACAAAAGAGCCGGGACTTGGAGCAAGAATTGGTATAGGCTTTTACTCTGAAAATGCTTTTTATTTGGCTATTCCTATAGGCATTAATTATCTATTCAAACTTAAAAGCGCCAAATCCTTTATTGATGCAGGACTTGGCGTAACCTGGACACGGATTGATGGCAAATTGTTTGGCGACTCAAAAAATTCAAATGGTGAGCATTTTGTAAACTTCATTCCAAGTATTGGTTACAGAAGACATACTTCTAAAGATTTAATGTGGCGTATCAGTCTGACACCTGTTGCCAATAAATACGGACTTGTACCTTGGCTTGGTGCTTCTATTGGCAAAAGATTTTAGTAAGTGTGCATACATTACGCCACAGTAGAGTTTACCCCGCAAATGCGGGGCTACACATTTATTAGAACAGGGAACTACTTTATGCAAATTTATCCCTCTTAATTTTTTATCTTACGCCAAATTTTCTCCTTTTATTTTACTATTAAACATTGCATGATTTTTATGTTTATAATAGTGTTTGTGAGGATGTTTATAGTGATGGCTTGTGATGATGTGGTGGTGGATACGGAGGTGGAGGCGGGGCGGGGATGGAGGATGCTTAGCCGGTAATGGAGGATGTGGCGGGAGTGTTTGAGAATGTGAAGAAACAGATATAAAAATCAATAGCGAAAACAATAATAGTAACTTTTTCATGCCTAAAATTTTTAATTATTTAAAAATAAAACATACTCATCATAATACCTCATAGAAAAACAAATTCTTTGCCACAAATATTTAATTCAAAAAAATCATCAAGTATTAATATATTAAGTTACATGTGGAATATTATATACATTTAGTGCAATTGTCTACTGATATATCTCATCTTTCATTTCAATACAATTAGAGTAAACAGACAGAACAATGAAATTTAGAAAATCAAATGATATTAATAAATGAGATGCCCTGGAGATGCTTAAAATCAGGCTTAGGCCTAACTAAAGTCATACTCCTGAAACTAAAATAAATGGATCTTTGGGGTTAATGGATAAAATTGTAAAGCAACCAATTATGGCTGATGATACCGTAAAAAAATTTAAAGAACCCGGACAAACACAAATGCTGAACAAACTGTGGGAATTACAAAGAAGCAATGGATATATTCATGATGATGATATAAAGCAGCTTGCCCAGGTATTTAATCTTTCTGAGATTGAAGTGGAAGGTGTGGCCTCATTTTATCATTTTTTCCATCGCAAACCAACCGGCAAAAACACTATCTATCTCAACAACAGTATTGTCGCTGATATAAAAGGATTCAACCGGATCAAAGAAACTTTAGAAAGAGAAACAGGAGCAACGTTTGGATCGGTTGACCGTACCGGTACTTTTGGTCTT
Source organism: Chitinophagaceae bacterium (assembly GCA_017882215.1). GTDB lineage: Bacteria > Bacteroidota > Bacteroidia > Chitinophagales > Chitinophagaceae > Ginsengibacter. The sequence continues at coordinate 4,911 of JADGPX010000040.1, forward strand.
TTTCTCACTCCGTGCATAGGCCTGAGCGACCAGGAGCCTTCTGCATTAATTAATTTTTATCCTTTTACCAATCTGAATGTCATTAAAGTAAAAGATATTATTTCGAAACTGAAGAAAGGAGCTACAGCAGAATCAATCTGTGATGCACCTGCTGATAACATACGCTATACTCCTCCTGATAACAAAAGTGTTTTCTTTAAAAAGTTTGTTCCGGGAGTTGCTCTGGCCAAAATGAAAAAACTGTGGCCAGCGGCTGTAATTAAAGAAATAAAAAAATCTGAACTGGCCGGTCGTGGCGGAGCATACTACCCTACCTGGAAAAAATGGAATGCAGCCAGGGTACAGGCGGCTTTACCAAAATTTGTTGTGTGCAATGCCGATGAGGGTGAACCCGGTACATTTAAGGACCGTGTGCTGATGAATACACAGGCAAAATCGCTGATTGAAGGAATGATTATCTGCGGCTACACGATTGGTGCTGAATATGGTATTATTTATTTGCGGGGAGAATACTGGTGGTTGAAACATAAACTGGATGCGGCTATAAAAGAATACCGGGCGGCAGGTTTACTTGGAAAAGAGTGTAGCCAAATTAAAGATTTTGATTTTGATATCAGGGTTCAGATGGGAGCCGGCTCTTATGTATGTGGCGAAGAAACAGCTTTGCTTGAATCACTGGAAGGTAAACGTGGGGAGCCCCGTACTAAATGGTTTTTCCCTGTTGAAAAAGGGTATTTACAACTGCCTACTGTTATTAACAATGTAGAAACTTTTTGTGCGGCAGCAAGAATTATTGAAATGGGCTCTGCCGAATATACACAGCTTGGTATTCCCGGTTCACCTGGTACAAAACTCATTAGCGTTTCCGGCGATTGCAAGCTGCCGGGCATATACGAGATTGAATGGGGAATGACGGTGGCTGAGTTACTTGAATTATGCGAAGCAGATGATCCATATTATATACAGGTAAGCGGACCTTCCGGTGAATGTATTTCCATTAAAGAAAAATTCCGGCGCATTTCAATGCTTGATTTGCTGGCCCGAAAGGATATACGTTGCGGCGGATCTTTTATGATCTTCAACAAACAACGTGACCTGGTGAAAGTGCTGTTGAATTTTTCAGAATTCTTTAAACAGGAATCTTGCGGCATATGTACCCCCTGCAGAGCAGGTAATTTCATCATCCAACGAAAACTGAAACGGCTGGAAAACGGGCTGGCTAATGAAACCGACCTCCAGGAATTAAAAAGCTGGGGCACTATCATGAAAAATACCAGCCGGTGCGGTCTTGGTAAAACTGCTACCAACAGTTTGATCTATGCCATGGATAAATTTCACGACTATTTTGCTGCAAAGCTGGATAATGACTTTAATGGACTGAACCTGAAGTTTGATATGGAAGCCGCCACTAAAGACTATGAAAAATATAAAATATGAAATGTTATGGCAAGCATGGTAAATCTAACAATAGATGGTAAAAACTTTCAGGCAGAAGAAGGTAAAAACCTGATGCTGGTAGCCAAAGAAAACGGCATTTTTATACCATCACTTTGTTATTATGAACATATAGAACCACCACTGGGCAGTTGTCGGGTATGTACCTGCAAAATCAATGGAAAATATGGCCCGGCCTGTACTGAAAAAGTTTCTGAGGGCCTTAAGGTGGAAGTGAATAATGAGGAACTGAAAGATACCAGAAAGGCATTGGTGGAAATGATGTTTGCCGAAGGAAATCATATATGCCCCGCTTGCGAAAAAAGTGGCAACTGCGATTTGCAGCATATGGGGTATGAATTGGGGGTTTCTTCTACCCGGTTCCCACACCTGTTCAAAGACCGCATCATCGATTACAAACCAAACCGGATGGTGATGGAACATAACCGTTGTATCAAATGCCTTCGGTGTGTGGTAGAGGTGGTAACCAATGATGGTAAAAAAGTATTTAATTACCTGAACAGGGGTAATGAAACCTATGTTGGAGTAGATTATGAACAGGAAGCCAAACTAACCGAAGAAGAGGCAATCAATGCGATGAAAATCTGCCCGACAGGCGCCATCATAGTAAGAGGAGCAAACATGGCTGAACCATTTGGCGACCGAAAATTTGACATGGAGTCGGTGCAGAAGAATTACAATGAAAAAAAACCTAAACTAAACCGGCCGACAGCGATGGAAAAGAAAATTGTCGCCACTGTATCATTAGCCGGCTGCTTTGGCTGTCATATGTCAATGCTTGATATTGATACCGAATTACTGGATTTGATTGAATTAATATCATTTGATAAATCACCGCTTACCGATATTAAAACCTTTACTAACCGTTGCCATATCGGTTTAGTGGAAGGTGGCTGTTGCAATTCAGAGAATGTGGAGACACTACGGAAATTCAGGGAACATTGTGATATACTGGTTGCACTGGGCGAATGCTCTATCTGGGGAGGTCTTCCCAGTATGAGAAACTCTATTCCTTTGAGTGAATGCCTGGAAGAAGCATATCTTAATTCTGTAACCAATGAACCCGGAAATAATATCATCCCTTATCATGAGGACCTTCCGAAGATTCTTGACCGGGTATATGCGTGCAATGAAATTGTAAAGATCGACTATTACATTCCTGGATGCCCGCCCGATGCTAACCATATCTGGAAAGCTGTGAAAAATTTGCTTTGGGGTGAAGAGTACTCTATTCTTTATTCCGAATTTAAATACGATTAAGTGAACTAAATACTATGAACAGAAAAATTACTATAGATCCGGTAACAAGAGTGGAAGGTCATGGCAGAGTTACCATACATCTTGATGAATATGGACAGGTGAAAGATTCATTTTTTCACATTGTAGAGTTCAGGGGCTTTGAACGTTTTATACAAGGACACCCTTATTGGGAAGCCCCGGTTTTAGTACAACGGCTTTGTGGCATTTGTCCGGTAAGTCATCACCTGGCGGCTGCCAAAGCTATAGACCAGATTGTGGGAGTTGATCCAAAAGATCTTTCACCAACAGCTTCAAAACTTCGCCGCCTGATGCATTACGGACAGATTTTTCAATCACATGCCCTGCATTTCTTCTACCTCGCTTCACCCGATTTATTATTTGGCGTAGATGCACCGGTAGAAAAAAGAAATGTAATAGCCGTTGCTATTGAAAACAGGGGCCTGGCAATTAAAGGAATCACGATGAGAAAGTTTGGCCAGGAAATCATCAAAGCAGTTGCAGGCAAAAGAATTCACGGTATCCTGGCTGTACCGGGTGGTGTACATAAAACTCTTACTAAAGAAGAACGGGATTATTTTTTAGATGGAAAGAATATCGGGAACATAGATACCATGATAGAATGGTCGCAGGCTATGGTGGACTTCATGAAAGATTATCATGAAAAAAACCGGAAGTTTCTTGATGAGTTTGCACAATTTCCGTCCGGCCACCTGGGTATGGTGAACGATGAAGGAGGTTTAGATTTATACGATGGTAAATTAAGAGCTATTGATAGTGAAGGAAATATTACACTGGATGATATTTCAACTGATTTGTACGAAGAATATTTTTCAGAAGCAGTGGCTCAGTGGTCCTACATGAAATTTCCGTATTTGAAAAAAATAGGAAGAGAAAAAGGTTGGAACAGGGTCGGGCCCCTGGCCAGAACTAATTTGTGTAATTTTATTACAACACCATTGGCCGACAAGGCCCGGCAGGAATTTATTGCTTTTACCGGTCAAAAAGTTAATAACAGCACATTATACTCACACTGGGCAAGGTTAATAGAAGTTTTGCATTGTGCAGAAGAAATGAAAACCCTGCTGTATGACCCTGAATTAATGGGAGATGACCTGATACGCAAAGGCATTCCCAGGTTAAAAGGTATCGGAATTATTGAAGCACCCCGTGGCACCCTTACCCATCACTACGAAGTAGATGAAAAAGGAATGATAACCCGCTGCAACCTGATTGTATCCACCACACATAATAATGATGCCATGAATATGGCGGTGCGATGGGTGGCCAATAATGTCATCAGCCGCAAAGGTACTATCACCGATAGTATGCTAAACCAGGTGGAAGTAGCTATCAGGGCTTATGACCCTTGTCTTAGCTGCGCTACACAGGCAATGGGTAAAATGCCGTTGAAAGTTGAATTGTATAACCATTATGGAGAATTGATCGATGAAAAATTTAAAAACTGATTCAACCAGAATACTCCTCATCGGTATTGGAAACAGCGGTCGCGGAGATGATGGATTAGGATGGAAGTTTACCGAACTTGTTGAGCGCTCTGGTTACAATTTCTTTGATTGTGAATACCGCTATCAATTGCAGATAGAGGATACTGTTCTTATCAGTAAGTATGATACCGTCCTATTTGTGGATGCATCGCAGGCTGCACTGAAAGATGGATTTGAGATTAAATCGTGTAAAGCTGCCAGTCATTATTTTTATTCTTCTCACATGCAAAGTCCTGAAACTATTCTGTACCTGGCTAACGATCTATATAATAAGTTCCCGGAAGCTTATACTATAGCAATATCAGGACATTATTGGGATCTGAAAACTTCATTAAGTAAAAAAGCTGAAAAAAACGTGCAATTGGCTTTTACTTTTTTTATAAAAGATTTTTTACCAATTATTCAACCCCGAACTCAGGTTAATAAGAATACATTGACGGCTTGACATTGGTTGATTAACAGATGCGTGGTAATTGCTCACCGGTAAGATAGTTCACCACCCGGTGCCCGCCTATGCGGCTTTTCATTACCAGTTTACCAGGATGGTCTGTAACAACTTCCCCAATTATAGCTGCATTTTTTCCATTGTTGTCTTTACTTAACAGTTCTATAAAATCAGCAGCAATTTCTTTAGCAACAATGGCTACAAATAATCCCTCATTCGCTACATAAAGCGGATCGAGTCCCAGCATTTCGCAGGCGCCTTCTACTTGTTCATCAAGCGGAATTAATTTCTGATTAATATGATACCCCAATTGAGTTAGCTCTGCCACTTCATTTAAAACAGAAGCAATACCACCTCTTGTAGGGTCACGCAGAAAATGAATTTGTTCACCAAAAGTCTCCAGCAAATGATAAATAATATGGTTCAATGGTGCTGTATCACTTTCGAGATCTGTTTCAAACTCTAACCCCTTTCTTTTACTCATAATGGCAATACCATGTGTTGCCAGGTTTCCGCTGAGAATAATCTGGTCGCCTGACTGAATGCGGATATGATGAATTATAGCCCGGGGATGAATTAATCCAATACCTGATGTATTGATGAATAGCTGATCCCCTTTCCCTTTTTCCACCACTTTTGTATCGCCGGTTACAATTTTTACTCCTGCAAATTGAGCTGCTTCTTTGATACCCATTAATACCTGCCAAAATTCCTGCATTGAAAACCCCTCTTCAATTATAAAACTAAGTGACAGGTATTGGGGCATTGCCCCACACATTGCCAAATCGTTTACTGTCCCATTTACTGCCAGTTCACCAATATTTCCTCCGGGGAAAAAGATGGGAGTGATTACATAACTATCCGTACTGAAAGCAACTTTACCATTGAGTTCAAAACTTGCCCCATCGTGCTGCTGATTCAGCATTTCATTGTTAAATACATCAAACACACCACTTTTTAACAGCTGATGAGTTAATAATCCGCCACTGCCATGGCCTAATGTGATGACATCAAAACCAAACTTCGGCATGGGGCATTCAAGATGCATTTTCATGTTATTACCTCCTTTCTGCCAGTTGAAGATGAGTAATGATAATACGCTGCACAAGCACCTTCGCTGCTTACCATGGGTGCCCCCAATGGATGCTCTGGTTTGCAGGCAGTACCAAAATTGGGACACTGTTTAGGCTTCTTTAACCCTTTCATTATATCGCCGCTGATACATGCTGCATTTTCTTCTGCAACAGGTAAATTCAGGTTGAATTTCAACCTTGCATTATATAATTTGTACTGGTCGTTCACCTCATATCCGCTATTAGGGATTGACCCGATTCCACGCCAGATTCTGTCTCCCTTCTCAAACACTTCAAATATTGTTTTCATAGCTACTATGTTACCTTCTCTCTGTACATACCTGGTATACTGATTCTCAACTTTAAATTCTCCTTTCTCCAGTTGTTGTACTGCCATTAGTATTCCCTGCAAAAGATCAACGGGTTCAAATCCAGTAATGACAATAGGGATTTTATATTTTTCCGCCACCGGATAATATTCTTCCATTCCCATTATGGTGCATACATGACCGGCAGCTAAAAATGCGTCAATCACATTTTCATCATCACTTAATATTGCTTCCATAGCCGGTGGCACCAGTACATGCGATGCCAGAATACTGTAATTGAAAACCCCTGATTTAGCAGCATGCACTACACTCAATGCATTAGCCGGCGCAGTAGTTTCGAAACCGACAGCAAAAAACACCACTTCTTTATCAGGATTTGCTTTTGCCAGCTCAACTGCTTCCAGTGGCGAGTAAAGAATTCTGATATCGGCACCTGCCGCTTTAACTTCCAACAAACTTTTAGTTGATCCTGGCACCCGCAGCATATCCCCAAAAGAACAAAATATTACACCAGACTGTTCAGCCAAATAAATGGCTTCATCAATTACACTTAAGCTTGTAACACAAACCGGGCAACCCGGCCCATGTACCATGGTAATTTTTTCAGGTAACATATCCAGGATGCCATTCTTAACCAGGCTATGTGTTTGTCCTCCGCAGATTTCCATCAAGGTCCACGGCCTGGTAGTAATGCGGTGGATTTTTTTCAGGTATTCCTGCACCAATTCCGGATCTCTGTACTCGGTTAAGAATTTCATCTATACCTATTAAATTAATTATCCGATTGAGTTTTTTCTTTTGTTTCAGAAGTATCCAGCTCATCCATTTCTCCCATTTGTTTAAGATATTCTAATGTCTGCATTGCTTCTTTCTCATCTACTTTGGTGATGGCAACTCCCACATGTACCAATACATATTCACCTTCCTTTACATCAGGTACCATACTCAGGTTTACTTGCCTTATTATTCCGCCGAACGATACTTTTCCATTACGGAAAACTTCTTCCTGCTGAGAATCAATTGAAATAATTTTTCCCGGAATTGCTAAACACATAAAAGATATTTTTATAAAGTTACCGCTATATGACCAGATTGCCATTTAGCTTCACGAAGTTGTTTCTTTTGTATAAAATAATAAGCCAGCTGGCCGAAGCCTATACATTCATCATTGGGGCTTAATTGCCGGTGAAAATAAACCTGCCTGCCAGGTATCATTTGCTCTGCCACCATACTGGTTAATAATGCATTCTGAAATACGCCACCACTGCATGCAATTTTACGAATATTAAGTTCATTACTTACATTGGCAATGGCCCGGCATAAGGAATTAAAAACTTTCCAGGCTATACTGCTTATGTCTTCTTTTTTACTATAGTCATCCAGCATTTCCACAAGAAATGGCTGCCAGTTGAGTATTCCATTTTCAAAAGGCAAGGAATAAACTTTTTCCGGATAACAGGTACAGGTTTGTGCTATGGCTTCCAATTTCATGGCAGCCTCTCCTTCAAATGTATTTACAGCATTTATTTGGAGTATGGCAGCAATACCATCCAAAAACCGTCCCATGCTGCTGGTAAACAACTGCGTTGGTTGTTTAATTAATTGCTGGTAATATGTCCACTCCTCCCGGGAAAAATATTGTCGGATGATTGATTGATAATCGGGCAATTTCATCAGTAAACTAAGGGCCGATAGCCTAGGTTCCTTGTTCATTTTATCTTCCAGCAATTGAGGGAAATATGCCAGGTGAGCTACTCTTTTCATTTCCGCATCCTGGTAAAGAAATATTTCACTCCCCCAGATTTGTTTGTCATCGCCATAACCTGTTCCATCCCAAATAACACCTAATACCTGTTCTTTTTCAGTGAGAAGTTTATTCTCTGCCAATACTGCCGCAAAATGAGCTTTATGATGTTGCACTTCCAGTAATTCAATATTTTCTCTAACAGCTTCTGCCCTACCCCTTTCAGAAACAAAATAACCGGGATGTTTATCAACTAATATTTTTTGAGGCGTGGATTGAAATAGTTGCTGCAAATGATTTTTGGTGACCGTAAAACTATATTGTGATTCCAATGAAGCCTGATCTCCAAGGTATTGGCTTACCAACAAATTTCCTTTATTATATAGCGCAAAGGCACTTTTTAATTCACCGCCCATAGCCAATATACATTCTTCCTTTTCTTTGAACGGGTCAGGGAAATACCCGGGAGCAAAGCCACGGCTTTTGCGAAGAATAATTTTTTGCCCCTTTTCAGTAAACTGTATTACGCTGTCATCCTGTGGGGTAACAATATCTCTGTCGTATGTAAGAACTATATCCGCTACTTCTCCCAGCCAATCTATTGCTTCATCATCCTGGAAGATTATCGGAGATTCACTGATATTTCCACTGGTGGCAATAAGTGGTTTATTAAACTTATCCATAATCAATAATAACAAAGCTGTGTAAGGCAGCATGATGCCTATCCTGTTGAGGCCTGGTGTTATTTTCTGTAAAGCGATGCTATTCCGATTATTACTGATTCGGCATAATACAATGGGTGCTGACTTTTCCTGCAAGGCGTTCTGTTCCTCCGGCGAAAGGAGTAAATCCTTAAGCGCCATATCAATGTCCTTATATAATAAGGCAAAAGGTTTGGCCGGGCGATGTTTTCTTTCCCTCAGCGTTTCTATTGCTTTTGCATTAGTGGCATCGCAAAGCAACAGGTAACCGCCTATACCTTTTACGGCAGCTATTTTACCTTCTTTCAATGCAGCGTTTAACACTTGCAATATTTCATTATTATCCCCGCTTACTATTTTTCCCTGCCCATCAAATAAATGCATGGGTATGGCACATTGAGGGCAAGTGTTAGTCTGACTGAAATGCCGTTCATTCTGAATATCGTGATATTCTTTCCGGCAATGATTACACATTGGCAAATGAGCCATAGTTGTATTTTCCCGATCATAGGGCAATGACTTCATAATAGAATACCGCGGACCACATTTTAAACAGGTAGTAAAAGGATAATGATACCGCCTGTTTTGCTTATCTAAAACCTCTTTCTTACAATCCTCACAAATGGCTATATCTGGTGTAATTAATAAATCAGGTGGTGTTTGGTTTGTACTGGTTTGTATAGTAAAAGAATTAAATTCTTTTTGATTTGTTTTATTAATCGAATGTGTTGTTATGATGGCATTGACCGGTGGATGTTCAAGTATATAAGTATAAAATTTTGGAGCGGTGGATTCAGATGCATTAAACTCAATATGAACGCCATCATTGCTGTTGCATACCCATCCTGTAATCCCCATTTCCCGGGCTATACGGCAAACAAAGGGCCTGAAGCCAACCCCCTGAACCAAACCACTAATATGGATATGACGGGTTTGCATAAATTCTCCGCAGGGTATTACTTTACCGGAATATCCTAAACAGTAACCGGAACTAATGCTTTTGATTTTAACCATTCGTACCAATCGCTAATTCCCTCTCCCGTTGTGCAACTCAATTCTATAATCTTCAGGTTGTGATTAATCTTTAATGCATTTTCTTTTGCTTTCTCCAGGCTAAAAGGAACATAGGGCAAAAGATCGACTTTATTAATAATGCAAACGGTGGAAGAATGAAACATATCCGGATATTTTAAGGGTTTATCTTCCCCTTCTGTTACACTCATTATCACCACTCTTTCTTTTTCGCCGAGGTCAAACATGGCCGGGCACACCAGGTTGCCAACATTCTCTATAAACAATACTGCATTATCAGTAAGTTTCATTCCCTGTATGGCATGAAGAACCATATGAGCATCCAGGTGACAACCTTTCCCTGTATTTATCTGAACTACTTTCGTTCCGGTAGCATGAATGCGATCTGCATCATTGGTAGTTTGCTGATCTCCTTCTATTACAAAAAAATCCAGTTGGCTTTTCAGATCTATCAGCGTTTTTTCCAATAAAGAAGTCTTGCCGGAGCCTGGTGAGCTTACAAGGTTTAGTGCCAGTATATTTTTCGCTTCAAAATATCCACGGTTTCTTTCCGCCAGTAAATTGTTTTGGTATAAAATATCCTTTTCTACTTCAACAACCGTTTTTGTACTGTGGTGAGAATGGTCATGAATATGCGTATGGCTAGGCTCATGATCATGGTGTTCATGATCATGTATGATTGCCTGTCCGTTTGAATCACATCCGCAAGTGGCACACATATAATTAAATTTTAAGGTTAGTAAGATAAAAACTTTTTGGCTATTAATAACACCAGTGTATATTTTACCAAATTAATACAGTTAGAGAGTATTTTTATTAAATATTAAAATTAATCCTGGAAATATTTTCCAGCTTAAACATTGTTTCTGCTTTTCTTTCTCTGCCAGCGGATATAAACAATTGCTGCAAATACAACACCAATAGTGGCAATAGCATGGATTGGCTCCACTAAGTAGTGAATTATGCTATATCCATCCGTATCACCATGTCCCGGATGGGCCATAATTGAAACAGGTAACAAAACAGCAGCTATACTCATTAAAGAGAATTTTTTCATATCCCTGGTTTTAGAGACCCAAATTTAGGAAAATACAACCCCTTAAAAAATGATTTGGATCAATGAAATGAGTGATAAATATCACTTTGTTGCTGTTTGTTACCAATATAATAAGTATCAGTTATTATTATAAGCTATATCATTCCAACAGGTGAGATTTATCATCCCACAACAAATATTTTCTTCCTAATATAGCGTTTATTTTGATATAGACAAAACTCTATTCCATGTATCCGTTCATTATTAGTTTGTTTATTGTTCCGGTTATCGTCAGTGGCTTAGTATTGATATTGCCTAAATCATTATCGAGGATACTTATTATTGCGACTTCTTTTATCTTATCAGGAATATCTCTTTATTTATTTATTACACTAAATGAACCTTATCACTTTGGTGTTCCTCATTATATGAATGAAGTAGTAACCGGTGCAGATATGATGTTGCTTCTATACTTTGGATGGGTAGCTATTCGCAGAAAAAGCTGGCTGGTTGGCCTGATGAGCATTCTGCAACTGGGAGCTTTATTATATTTACTTACTATAATACCCAGGGTAGACGAAATGCAATTTATGGTTGATAAGTTAAGCGTCTTCATGTTCCTGTTAATAAATGTTATCAGCAGCTTGATCTCCATATATTCATTGCAATATATTGATGAAGAGGATTGTAGTGCCTTTCGTAAGAAATATTTTCTCTCAATATTATTCTGGTTCATCGCTGTTATGAACCTGATTGTTTCTTCTGATAATATGGAATATTTCTTCCTGTTTTTTGAGTTGACCACTTTGGCTTCATTCTTACTCATAGAATTCAGAAAAGACGAAACTTCTGTAAAAAATGCGCTTACGGCATTATGGATGAATCAAATGGGCGGCCTGGCCATTTTAGTTGCCATATTCTTTATTACAAACAATGGTTATGGCGCAGCAACATTCAGCAATTTACTGGCACATTCATCAGCTTCAGGCATACTGTTACCACTGGCATTATTCAGTATAGCTGCACTAATCAAAGGTGCCCAGATGCCTTTCAGCAAATGGCTGTTGGGTGCTATGGTAGCGCCTACACC
>JADGPX010000235.1 GCA_017882215.1 Chitinophagaceae bacterium
GTGGAGCTTTTTAATTCTTTTTACCATCATTCATTTTGGATGCTGGTACGACTTTATTAAATTATTAAAGAAGATAAATCCACAAAAGTTTGGATATTATTTGCCATTGGGTTTGATTTATATAACAATGCCTGTTTTAATGATGATCTATATCAGAACAGGATTTTTTTATTCAGGTGGTTATGTCTCGGAGACATTGCTAAAAATATTTCCTTGCATGATAATTTTTTCTATCTGGATTAATGATACCATGGCTTATATAGTGGGCTCATTAATTGGCAAAACGCCGCTTTCAAAAATATCACCAAAAAAAACATGGGAAGGAACCTTAGGTGGCGGAATGTTATGCGTTTTGGCAATTGGATTATTATCCAAACTTTTTCCAATTGGCGGTATAATATCGATAATGATACCAATAATTTGTGCCATTTTCGGAACGCTCGGAGATCTTTTAGAAAGTAAACTTAAGCGAATGGCACAAGTAAAAGACAGTGGCAGCATAATGCCCGGGCATGGTGGTTTTTTAGACAGGTTCGATTCCCTGTTAATTGCCACTCCATTTGTTTGGCTATATGTTTATTTTTTTATGAGATAAATAATAAGTCTTTCTCTCCCTGCACTAATTTATATTTGTATTTCAATTTTTGTTGAATGAAGATCCATAAAGAAGGATATAAGTCGATAGTTATAGCGGCAGTTATATTCGGAATTATCAACACCAGTTTTTTTTATTATTTGAGCGCTTTATTGCCTGTTGTTAGCTGGATAATTTTAATTGCAAGTGTAGTTATCTTCTTATTTATTGTTTCATTTTTTCGTTCTCCCAAAAGAGATTTTACCATAAGTAATCCTCAAATAATTTGCCCGGCAGATGGTAAAGTAGTAGTGATTGAAGAAATTTTTGATACTGAATATTTTAATGATAAACGATTGCAGGTTTCTATTTTTATGAGTGCTGCTAATGTACATCTTAACCGCATCCCCATGAGTGGCGAAGTGGTATATAGCCAATATCACAAAGGAAAATATTTAGTGGCATGGAATCCAAAATCTTCAACAGAAAATGAAAGCCATTCGGTAGTTATAAAAAATGATATCGCAATAATTTTGGTTAAACAAATTGCAGGCGCCATGGCAAAAAGGATTGTAAATTATTTAAAAGTAGGGCAACAGGTTACACAAGGAGCAGAAATGGGATTTATAAAATTTGGCAGCCGGGTAGATGTGCTTTTGTCAACAAATGCAACCGTGGATGTAAAGCTTAACCAGTTAGTGAAAGGGGGTGTTACGGTATTAGCAACTATTTAAGCATGCTTACGCAATAATGTTTAACAATTACGAGTTATTGTGTTTAATGATACAGGTTTATATTTGTAAAGATTAATCTCAAAAAAAATTATTATGAAAAAAATTTTCATGTTAGCTACTGCGGTTTTATTAGTTAGCGGCGTTTCGTTTGCACAGGATGGTAAAAAGGTTTGTAAAGACAAAAAAGGATGCTGCAAAAAAGGTGGCGGTTGCTGCAAAGACAAGGATAAAAAAGATAGAACAGCAAAGATTTAGCTTGCCCTGAACAAAAAAGATTTTAAGTCCTCCGGTAATGCGGAGGATTTTTTATTACAGAAAGTGAAAATAACGGGTTCTATTGAGTTATAGAAGAAATAGCAACAAATTAGTGAACAAAAATTTAATAAAAAACAATCGAAATTAAAAATGAATATTTTTCCCTGCTGATTAAAGAAATGTTTATATAGAAGCGATGATGGTTACTCTATTGATTCGGAATCATAAATAAGCACCTTACTCCATAGATCAGAACAATCTTCAACAAATTTTTTATGAACGGGATGAATTTGATAATCATCATGTGCAGATCTGTTTTCAAATACAAGCAGTAAAGAATAAGAATATGATCTTTCAATAACCGTCCTGTTTGTGCCTGCCGGTTTTCCTACATCTCCAAACTTTACCAGTTCAATAGCAGGTAGCGTCTTAATTCCGTTTTCAAATTTTTTAAATGCATCAGAAGTAAGATCATCTTTCATCCAAAAAAATACATGATGTACAAACATAATTGTAGAAATAATTTATATAAATATATTTTATTAATCATCTATCGAAATAAACTTTTTTAAATTAAATTATTAGATAATTGCTACATTACACTCCCAATTTTTATTCTTAAAAAAAGATTTTTTTTGATTTATAAACTTGCTGTATCTTTTTATCTTCAATACACTACTATGAAACAATTCATCATCTTTAGTTTTTTAATATCTCTTTTTATAAATAGTTTTAGTCAAAGCAATCATTCTGTGTATATAGTGCCGCAGCCTGTTTCAATGCAAATGGGCAAAGGGGATTTTATATTAAAACCAGCAAGTGTTATAGAATTATCAGCAACTGATGCCGATGCAAAAAGAGTTGCCAATTTTCTTTCAAAAAAATTATCAGCAGCAACGGGATATGCAGTTCCTGTACAATCGGTTTCGGGGCCTTCAAATTCATCCGGTAATATTCGTTTGTCTTTATTTAATGATGGCGCTTTGGGTAGTGAAGGATATAAATTAAATGTAAGCACGAGCCTGGTAACTATAACGGCAAATAAACCCGCAGGATTATTTTATGGGATGCAAACCCTGTTGCAGTTATTGCCAAAAGAAATTGAAAGTAAAACGGCAGTAAAAAATATTAATTGGAATATACCTGCTATTACCGTTACAGATTATCCGCGTTTTAGCTGGCGAGGGCTTATGTTTGATGTTGCCCGTCATTTTTTTACCAAAAAAGATATTGAACAATATATTGATCAAATGGTGCGGTATAAATTTAATTTGCTGCACATGCATTTAACTGATGATGAAGGCTGGCGAATAGAAATAAAAGGATTGCCTAAGCTTACAGAAGTTGGCGCCTGGAATGTAAAAAAGGTAGGATACTTTGGCACTTTTTCACCACCTGCACCTGATGAGCCACGTAACTTTGGTGGTTTTTATACACAGGAAGATATTAAAGAATTAGTTCAATATGCAAAGGAAAGATTTGTAAATATTTTACCGGAAATTGATGTACCCGGACATAGCCTTGCAGCTGTGGTTTCTTATCCTGAATTATCCTGTACATCCGGCGCAGAAAATTATCATGTTCGTTCAGGAGAAGAAATAATGGATTGGTCTCACGGTGCGCCGCCAATAGCACTCCTTGATAATACCCTTTGTCCTGCGAATGAAAAAGTATATACTTTTCTTGATAAAGTATTAACGCAGGTTGCACAGCTTTTTCCTTTTGAATATATACACATGGGTGGAGATGAATGCCCTAAAAATTTCTGGGAAAAAAGTGATGCCATTAAATCTTTAATGCAAAAAGAAGGGTTGAAAACGATGGAGGAAGTTCAAAGTTATTTTGAAAAAAGATTAGAAAAGATAGTTGAATCAAAAGGTAAAAAATTTATGGGCTGGGATGAAATACTGGAAGGAGGATTGGCTCCTAATGCTGTTGTGATGAGCTGGCGTGGAATGAAAGGCGGAATACAGGCAGCCAAAATGGGACATGAAGTAGTGATGAGCCCAACAACATTTGCTTATCTTGATTATATGCAGGGAGATCCTATTATTGAACCGCATATTTATGCTACGCTTCGTTTAAACAAAGCTTACCAGTTTGAACCTGTACCTGAAGGAGTGGATCCAAAATATATAAAAGGCGGCCAGGCAAATTTATGGACAGAACAAGTTTACAATATGCGGCATGCAGAGTATATGACATGGCCACGGGGATTGGCTATATCTGAATCACTTTGGACGCCTAAAACAAAAAAGAATTGGAATGATTTTACAAACCGGGTGGAGAAACAATTTGAAAGATTAGATGTAGCTGAGATAAAGTATGCGCCCAGTATGTATGATCCGATCTTTGCTGTAAGTAAAACTGCTGATAGTTTGCTCCAGATAAAATTAAGCACTGAAGTGAATGGACTTGATATTTATTATAGTTTTGATAATACTTTTCCCGATAGATTTTATCCAAAATATACCTCACCGTTAACTGCACCGAAAGAATCTGTTATGCTAAAAGTAATAACGTATAAAGGTAAACAACCGGTAGGGCGAATGATCGCAATGCCGATAGAGGAATTACAAAAACGTGCCAAAGGAAAAAATTCAGAAGAAGAATAAAGAGATTATTGTTTGATCATATTTTTTAAAAAAAATTTATTAAATGCAAAATAAATTTATCAGACAAACAAAAATATTTGTACTACTTATATTAATTAGCGGCAGTTCTGTTGCACAGGATCTTCCGGCAAGATGGGATGAGCTTACTGCAGGCGATTGGCCAAGAGCGCTTGAAAGATCTGCACAAACATGTATACTTCCTATTGGTGTTTTAGAAAAGCATGGACCACATGCACCCATTGGTTCTGATCTCATTCATGTTAGAGAATGGGCAGCCCGGGCAACTAAAAAAGAGTATGCAGTTGTATTTCCGGATTATTTTTATGGACAGATATATGAAGCAAGGCATCAGCCCGG
>JADGPX010000236.1 GCA_017882215.1 Chitinophagaceae bacterium
AACAGCAGTTTTTTTTGAGAAAAAATTAAAAGAATAAATCATTATTCTTCTTTTTTAGGATAATCAAAAAATAAGAACTCCTTTTTTGCTTTTGCAAAATCTTTCCATTTGTCAATATCTGATTTTACTGCAAACACACTGCAGGTTGGCATATTATCAATATCTGCTTTATCAATTAACTGATTGACAAAATCTGTAATGCCAGGATTGTGAGAGAAGATAGCGGCATTTTCATATTTATTGTTTATATCTTTTATGGTTTCAGAAAAATTGTTTGTGCCGGCATCATATAATGCAGAAACCAGAATTATATCATCAGCATCTCCGCCAAATTCTTTTATAAAATATTCTGCTGTTTTTTTTGCACGCTTTGCCGGACTTGAAATAAATGCATCAATCTTTATATTTCTTTTTTGTAAACGTTTAGCCATTTTGCGGGCATCATTTTTACCTCTGTCATTTAAAGGGCGTTCAAAGTCGCTAAGAGACATATTATCCCAGCTGCTTTTTGCATGGCGAATAAGAAAAAGAATTTTACCCCCGTCCCCTAAAGAGGAGTTTTCAGAAGCCTGATTATTTTTATTCATCTCATCAATTAAAATGATATATAAAATGTAAAACTATTAATGATTTTGCAAATACGGCAGCTTTTATATACCCCTTTAGGGGATGGGGGTCAATATCCCCTTACATTTTTCCCCTCCATATAATTTATGAAGGCTTTATTAACTACACGATTTCCGCCGGGTGTAGGATAATTACCGGTAAAATACCAATCGCCTAAATTGGTTGGGCAGCTTTCGTGCAGATCCTCTATCGTTTGATAGATCACATCTACCGGTATTGAAATTTCTTTTGGTGTAATTAATTCAGCAATTTTTTTAGAAATCTCTCCCAGCGTAAATGGCTTATAAATTTGCCTGATGAGATTTTCTGTATGTAATTTATTATTGCGCTGCAGTTCTTTGCATTTATTCAATATTTCACATAATAATTTTTCCTGCCCGGTTTCTTTTATTAATTCAATTACCGCCCTGAAAGCCACGAATTCACTGAGTTTGCTCATATCTATCCCATAGCAGTCCGGGTACCTGATCTGTGGGGCAGAAGAAACAACAATAATTTTTTTTGGGTGCAATCGCGACAGCATCCTGATAATACTTTCTTTTAATGTTGTTCCTCTTACTATGGAATCATCTATAACAATCAAAGTGTCTTCATTTTTCCTAACCGTACCATAAGTAATGTCGTAAACGTGCTGTACCATTTCGTTACGGCTACTGTCTTCAGTTATAAAAGTTCGGAGCTTAACATCCTTTATAGCGATCTTTTCAAACCTGATCCTCCTGTTAACCATCGCTGTTAATTTCTCTTCATCATATTCTTTTCCCCAGCTTAATATTCTTTCTACTTTAATTTTATTAAGATAATCTTCTGCGCCTTTTATCAGGCCATAAAAAGCAGTTTCTGCAGTATTTGGTATAAATGAAAAGATGGTGTTTTTAAGATCGTAATCAATTGCTTTTAATACAGCCTCGCTTAAATGATATCCCAGTGCAGTTCTTTCTTTATAAATTTTTTCATCGCTGCCACGGGAAAAATAAATACGTTCAAAGCTGCATGCTTTTCTTTCTTTCGGTTCAAGAATTTGTTCTATGGAAAAATTACCTTTAGCATCTATCATTACAGCATGCCCCGGCATTAACTCCTGTACTTCATTTTCACCCAGGTTAAAAGCTGTACGTATCGCCGCTCTTTCACTTGCTGCCACCACTACGTCATCATTTATATAATAATAGCAAGGCCTTATACCATGAGCATCTCTTACAATAAAACCAATTCCATTGCCGGTAAGTCCACCAAAAGTAAATCCGCCATCAAAATATGAAACGGCTTTTCTTAAAACCTTCGTCATGTCAAGATTATCGGGAAACTGTTCATCAGCTTTTACCAAAAAATGATAGATCACTTCCATCATTGCACCCAGGTCACTTTGCTTTTCAAACTCGTCGGGGTGGCAATTGATCAAAGAAAATAATTCGTCTTTATTTACAAGATTAAAATTTCCTGCCAATGCAAGATTTCTTGCAGGAATGGTGTTTCGCTTTACAAACGGATGGCAAAAATCAACGTTGTTTTTTCCCTGTGTTCCATATCGCAAATGCCCCAGCAACAATTCTCCCAAAAAGCTTACATGACCTTTCATTAATCCCGGGTGATGCTGTATATCAGGATGATTTTTTTCTATTTCACTTATTTCTTTACCAATTTGTGAAAAGATATCCGCGATAGATTGATTGGCGGAGCTTCTTATACGATGCAGGAAAGGATAGCCTGGCTCTGTGTTAAGCTTTACGGTTGCAATACCTGCACCATCCTGTCCACGATTATGTTGTTTTTCCATTAGCAGGTACAGCTTGTTAAGGCCGTACATTACAGTGCCATATTGCTGCTGGTAGTAAGAAAAAGGTTTACGTAAGCGAATGAAGGCAAGACCGCATTCGTGTTTTATTTCGTCGCTCATTTATGAAAATGAAAATACAATTAGAAGACGTTTGTGCGAACACAAACATTACATGCAAAGTTAGCAAATAAGAAACGTTTATACAGACGGAAACGTTATAAAGAATTCACAAACAATGCAGAAAAAAATGTGAGAATATTATTTAGTTGCTGTAGTGTTTGTTGTCCACTTTTGCATTTCAGGACAACCTTTGTATTCATTATCAACATTAATGTAAATTGCAGGGATATTTTTGGTAAACCATTTTTCCAGCGTTTCGTTTTTCTTATCCTCCAAAGCCCTTTGAGCTATCCTGTTATAATCATCTTTAAGGTTTTCGCGGTGTGGTTCTGTTCTTGTAATTAATTGTACAATGCGAACACCTTTTTTACCCCTGTCATCAGTAAACTCAGATGGTTGTGAATATTCACCTACAGTAAGATCTTTTAATTTTACTACAAGGTCTTTATCCAATTGATCGATTGTTATAAATGTGCTTCCGTCTTTACCTTGAATTCTGCCTCCGGTAAACTTGCTGGATTCATCATCACTATACCTGGAAACTGCTTCTCCAAATTTCATCGTTCCTGCAATGATCTTCGATCTTACAGAATCTAATTTATGTTTTGCATCATTCACTTCTATAGATGATACCTGCGGTATTTTTAAGATATGCCTGATAGATGCATCATCACCTGCACGGCTTACCATCTGGATAATGTGGTAACCGAATTTTGTTTTAAAAACGGTTGATATCTGTCCTTCTTTTAAACTAAATGCTTTTGCAAGAAATATAGGATCCCATTGTTTTTCATTTTTGTTGATATCATATTTACCGCCTGTCTCTTTACTGCCTGGATCATCGGTATACAAAGTAGCCAGTGTTTCAAATTTTTTAGCGCCGCTTTCTACCTGCTGCTTATAATCTTTAAGCTGATCTATTGCATACGTTTCAAGCTCACGGCTGGCTTTAGGATAAACTACTACCTGTCCAATTTCAACTTCTGACTCATAAAAAGGTAAACTGTCTTTTGGAATTGTTTCATAATAAGCCTTTACTTCAGAGGGTGTGATCTTTACATCGTCAACAATTTTATTACGCATTGCCTGCGATAATTTTTGCTCACGAAATGTTTGTTTAAAATCTTCTTTTAACTGGTAGATGGTTTTGCCGGCAATTTGCTCTACAATATCTTTTGAGCCGTACTGGTTAATAAAATACCTGACCTTATTATCTATTTCTGCATCAATTTCCTCATCAGAAACAGGAAGAGAATCCTTTTCAGCCTGCAGCACTAAAGCTTTAATACCAAGGGCCTGTTCTAAAAGAAGACATTTAGCATTATCGGGGATTTCAATATTCTGCCGCTGCATATCTGATATACTATTTTCAATCTCGCTTTTAAGAACGATCTTATCACCTACTGTTGCAATAATTTTATCAGCAACCACTTTTTTTGTTTGTGCAAAAAGAGAAACAAAAACAAGAGAAAGCAGTGCGGTTAAATAAAATTTCTTCATAGTATCAAAAATAAACAGCTATATGTTGAATAGCTGTTTTATATTTTAAATTAACAAATTATTAGTTGCAGCGGCCTTAACAAAGGCAGAAGACTTACAACGTTCTCTTCACTTCAACCTCTTCAAAGGCTTCGATCATATCTCCGGGCTTGATGTCGTTGTAGTTTTTTATTATCATACCACACTCCATATTGGTAGTTACTTCTTTTGCATCATCTTTAAATCTTTTCAGACTTCCTAATTCGCCGGTGTGAACAATGATACCTTCTCTTACCAAACGTATCCTATTGTTACGGGCAACTTTGCCATCAAGCACCATACAACCGGCAACTGTTGCTTTATCAAATTTGTAAGTTTCTTTTATCTCTGCAACACCCAATACCTTCTCCTGAATTTTTGGTTCAAGCATACCTTCCATGGCACTCTTCACTTCATCAATTGCATCGTAAATAATTGAATAAGTTTTTATTTCCACACCTTCATGCTCTGCAAGTTTTGAT
>JADGPX010000041.1 GCA_017882215.1 Chitinophagaceae bacterium
CAATTTATCTTCAAGATCAAATTTTTTATTCTCCATAACTTCCTTATTTCTTATTTAAAATTCCTTATTTCTTATTGCCTCTATACCGCTACCGGCGCTTTAAATAGCAAGATGGCTTTGATAATTCAGCAATGAGCTCACATTTCACGTCTTAACAAAAATTACTTTACTTCCTGCATATCTACAAGCCGCTTATAAAAACCATTTTTTTCTATAAGAGAATCATGCGTACCTCTTTCAACAATTTTACCTTGCTGTAAAACGATGATCTCATCAGCATGACGAATTGTACTTAGCCGGTGTGCGATCACAATGCTGGTGCGGTTCTCCATCAGGTTATTAATAGCATCCTGTACCAGGCGTTCGCTTTCTGTATCCAGTGAAGAGGTTGCTTCATCCAAAATTAATATTGGAGGATTTTTTAGAACAGCTCTTGCAATAGTAATGCGTTGCTTTTCTCCTCCGCTTAATTTATTTCCCCTATCGCCGATGTTGGTTTGGTAACCATTTTCCTTTTGTAAAATAAAATTATGAGCGTTGGCTATTTTTGCTGCATTAATTATCTGTTCTTCTGTGGGGTTATCCATGCCGAGTGCAATATTATTAGCTATGGTATCATTAAAAAGAATTGGTTCCTGTGTTACAATACCCATGTGATCACGAATGGATGATAAAGAATATTCTTTTATATTAATATCATCTATCAATAATTCTCCAACCCCTACATCATGAAAACGGGGAATCAGATCAACCAATGTACTTTTACCGGCGCCGGATGAACCTACCAATGCAACGGTCTTTCCTTTCTCTATAGTAAGCTCTACACTATCCAGTATAGTTTTATCCTCATATAAAAATCCAACCTTCTTAAATTGAATTGAATTATTAAATTGCTTTAACTGTACAGGATTTGGTTTCTCTTTTATGGATACATCTTCTTTTATTAAATACTCAATTCTTTCAATACTTGCAGCACCTTTTTTAATATTATATGATGCTGCGGATAAAGATTTTAAGGGCTGTATCAATTGGGAAAAAATAGCGATGTATGCTAAAAAATCTCCCGGATCTAAAAAAGCACCTCGTAATACTAAGCGTCCTCCATACCACAATACACAAACTATGGCAGTAATGCCCAATACTTCAGATACAGGAGATGCAAGATCCCTGCGCCTGTTAGCTCTGTTCTTTATTTTGAGCAGATCATTATTTTGTTGCGTGAACTTATCAAGTTGCTTTTTCTCTGCATTAAATGCTTTAATAATTCTGATACCCCCAAGTGTTTCGTCAATGGTAGATAAGATAGCGCCTAACTTTTCCTGCACCCTTGTGCTTTGCTTTTTTAATGAACGTCCTATTCGCCCGATAATAAAACCTGAAAGTGGCATAAATATCACCAGGAATAAAGTAAGCTGGGGACTCAACATCACCAAATAAATAAAGAACAGGAGAATAGAGATCGGCTCCCGGAATAATGTTTCCAGCACGCCTACAGTAGAACCTTCCACTTCGCCCAGGTCATTTGTAAGCCTGCTCATAATATCTCCTTTCCTCTGATCATTAAAATACCCGATAGGCAATGCAAGAATCTTTTTATACATCGATGTACGCATATCATTAATAATATTATTGCGTATCGGGTTAAGATAATACATGGATAGATACAGGAAGATGTTTTTTAAAATAACAGATGCCAGTACCACCAAACAAATAATTGCCAGCGCTTTTATATCTCCGTTGGGAGAATTTATTATATCATATAACTCAGCCTTGAATTTATTAATAGGATTTATTCTTGCGAAAAAGGAATTGGGGTTAGACGCAACGTTAAGCGTATCTTCTTTTTTAAAGAGAAGCAGTAAAAAAGGACTGACTAAAGCAAGTGAAATAACAGAAAACAGCGACGATAAAATATTGAAACTGAAATAAGTGAAAATTAGTTTTGGATATTTTGAAATATACCTGAAAATGGATCGTAAACTCTTCATCTATGGGTTTAGGTCCCGATAGCTATCGGGATTATAAAATGATAATACAGGCAAAGTAACTAATTTTACAAAGACCAATAAGATATAAAAATGACAGAGGGCAAAAGACAAAAACAGGTTGCCGGCGTTATTAATCATGAGCTTAATGATATTTTTTTAAGGCTGGGTTTAAATATGCACGATGGAGGTATGGTTTCCATTTCTTCAGTAAAAATTACACCCGATCTTTTTGAGGCAAGAGTATACCTTAGTTTTTTCCAAATAAAAGATAATGATGCAATGCTTACAAAGATCCAGGGAAAAAGCAAGGAAATAAGAAAGGAATTAGGCAACAGAGTTCGGCATCAGCTTCGCAGCATACCGCAAATAACTTTTTATATTGATGATACGCTGGATTATGTTTTTAGGATGGAACAACTACTTGATAAAATAAAAAAAGAAAGTCCTGATAAGGAAGGTTAATATTTCAATGTTTAAACCTTTTAACCTTAAACCTTTTAAACTTTAAACCTACGTGTACCTCACATTTGCCTGGAGATATTTTAAAGCAAAAAAAAGCACTAATGCGATAAACATTATCTCCTGGGTTACGCTTTGCGTTATTGCTTTCTCAACTATGTGCCAGGTATTGGTGTTGAGTGTATTTAATGGTTTTGAGGACCTCGTAAAATCTCTCTATTCCAATTTTTATACCGATGTAAGAGTGATAGCTTCTAAAGGGAAAACCATTTTTCTTTCTGCAGAACAGATAAATTCTATAAAAAATTTTAAGGGAGTAAAGAATATTTCTCTTGTTGCAGAAGAAAAAGCATTGCTGCAGAATGGCGAACTGCAAACGGTTGTTTTTTTAAAAGGCGTTGATGATAATTATCGCAATGTTTCAGGCGTACCGCAAAAAATGCTTAAGGGAGATTTTGAAACAGGTACTGCAGATAAACCGGAATTAATATTAGGAGCCGGAATTGAATACGCTGTGGGAGTTCAGGCTCATAAAAGTTTAACTCCACTTACTGTTTTTTTACCAAAAAAAATCGGGTATGCTTCTTCAGATCCCGCTTCTTCTTTAAGCGAAGGCAATGCTTATCCCTCCGGGAGCTTTGCCATTCAGCAGGATTTTGATAATAAATATGTGATAACAAATATTGATTTTGTAAAGCAGCAAATGAATTATGCCGGTAATGAATACAGCGCTGCTGAAATTGCCTTATTGAATCCTTCCCAAACTGATGAGATCACTAACTCTTTGCAAAAAATGCTGGGAGATAATTATAAAGTTCAAACAAAGTACCAGCAAAATACAAGCTTATACACTTCAATGAAAGTGGAGAAGTGGGCTATTTATGCAGTGCTTACACTTATCCTTATTATAGCTGCATTTAACATGATAGGCGCTCTTACCATGCTTGTGCTGGAAAAAAGGAAAGATATAAGTGTACTGCAATCATTAGGTGCTGATAAAAGTTTGATCTTAAAAATTTTCTTAAGTGAAGGATTGATATTAGCTATTACAGGTGCAGCTATAGGGCTGATACTTGCCACAATTATTTGTGCACTGCAATCGAAATTTAAGCTGGTAAAACTTTCGGGCAATTCTTTTCTGATAGATTATTTTCCCGTAAAACTTATTGCTACAGATTTTTTATTGGTAGCATTCACGGCATTGATAATTGCTTTTATTGCTGCCTGGTTTCCTGCAAATAAGGCATCGCATCAGGCGTTTGAGTTGAGGAGTTAATCCGTTAATCGGTTAATTGGTTTTGCGCTATTCTTTTATTTTAATTTTTTGTGAACGTGCTACAAATTTGATAAATGCATTTATCATTACTAAGAGTCGCTCTGCAAATGCGATTAACGCATCACAATCGGATGAAGGAATTATTGCTCTTCTTTTACATTTTGACAGCCAGGCTTTCGTTTCCTGAATTGAGCCCCTTGAATAGAAATAAAATTGTTTACTTTCTTTATAAAAATATCTGTCATAGCCTTCAGCAATATTAGCCGGGATAGAATCAGTGGCTCTTACCATTTGCTTACCAATAGTATCTTTTTCAAAAAAATTCCACTTAATTACAATATTCCATACTCTGTCAGAAAAATCTTCTGCAAGATTGTAAACCTCTAATTTCTCAAGCGTATATTAATGTCTCTTCTTATCTGTGCGGCTATTGCTTTTAAATCCTTCATTTAAAACTTTAATTTTTATAATATTAATTAAGAAAAGCGAACCTACATTAAAAGCCGTAATAGCACAAATTCAATTTTTCAGCATATAAATTGAACTAAATTAATATTTGATTCGTTTATCTGTTATTCTTGGTTTATTTTTACAGCGTAAGTATATTTTGAAAACACCCTAAAACTAAATAAGCAGCATATTCTCTTTTGGATGGGTCTAAATGCAGCTATTGGTATCAAAAGATTTATACTTAATTTGTATTTGCTTATTACAATAATGAAGCATGGATAATATCTTACTAAGTACAGCACTTGCATTTCTAATAACCTACTTTGCAATTCCCCCAATCATTAAGGTTGCTAAGGATAAAAAATTGTTTGACGAGCCTGATGAACGAAAGGTTCATAAATCTGTAATACCTACACTCGGTGGTCTTGGCATTTTCGCAGGATTTATTATTGCTACTTTAATGGGGGTACCGGCTCATATCCCAAATGAGTTACAATATTTTCTGGCAGCTGCTATGGTTATTTTCTTCCTGGGAATTAAAGATGACATTTTAGTTTTATCCGCAAGCAAAAAAATTATCGGGCAATTAATTGCTGCAGGTATCATTATTAAGTTTGGCGGCATCCAGATAAATAATTTACATGGTTTTTTAAACATAAATGAAATTCCCCATATTGCGAGCTACGTACTTACTGCTTTCACAATTATAGTAATAACAAACTCTTTCAACCTTATTGACGGAGTGGATGGTTTGGCAGGCAGTCTTGGTTTATTAACCTCTGTTGTATTTGGCATTTACTTTTTTATTACTGGAGAAGTAATGTATTCCGTTATGGCGCTTTCATTGGCAGGCAGTCTTATTGCTTTTCTTATTTATAATTTTTCGCCGGCAAAAATATTTATGGGTGATACAGGTTCATTATTAATAGGATTATTGAACTCAATTTTTGCGATAAAATTTATTGCTGTAGCCGCTAATCCTGAAGTTAGTTTACCATTACTGTCTGCTCCGGCTATTGCGTTTGCTATTTTAATAGTTCCTTTATTTGATACACTTCGTGTATTTAGTCTTCGCATATTTAACAGGCGCTCGCCTTTTAGCCCTGATAGAAATCATATACACCATTTTTTACTCGATCTTGGTCTTTCACAAAGGATGATCACAGTGATATGCGTTACAGCTAATATCGTTTTTATTGGTTTAGCCTACGTACTTCGCTCCCAGGGTACTACAATGGTGATTGGCGCATTAGCCACAGCTGCTCTATTATTTGTAACGGTTATTTATTACAGCCGTCCCAAACAAAAGTTTGTTAATGCAGAAGCAACAGAACATAAAGGAGAGATCATCAAATCTCATAAAATTCTTCACCTTGTAAGTGAACCTGCTGACCAGAACTAACAATTGGTTTAACTTTTTAATCAACCTCTTTTTGCTAAATTTGTAACTCGTTTTACAAGACTGCTTGTATTACAGTATGAATTATAATTATCCGCTTAATTATTGAAACATGACAGACGATCTATCATTTATATTAGAGGAAGGAAAAGATTCTATGACAAAAGCAATTGACCATTTGGAAGCCGAATTGGTTAAAATACGTGCAGGTAAAGCTAATCCTACTATGCTTGATGGCATTATTGTGGATTATTATGGTAACCCAACGCCAATAAACCAGGTGGGTAATATCAGTGCTATGGATGCAAGAACAATTTCTATTCAGCCATGGGAAAAAAATATGCTGCAGCCTATTGAAAGAGCAATCATCGCAGCCAACATAGGAATTAATCCGCAAAATGATGGTAACATAATCCGTCTTTTTTTGCCCCCTTTAACTGAAGAAAGAAGAAAAGAAATGGTAAAGCGAAGCAATGCAGAAGGCGAACAGGCAAAGGTTGCAGTAAGAAGTATACGCCGTGAATCTATTGAGCAAATAAAAAAGCTACAGAAGGATGGGCTTAGCGAAGACGAGGCAAAGGATGCCGAAACAGAGATCCAGGAAATGACCGATAAATTTATATCTCTTGTTGAAAAACATTTAGCCGCAAAAGAAAAAGAGATCATGTCAGTATAAATTTTTGATCTATGCTGAAGGTTAAGAAGTTTGTTTAAACAGTACAGCATTAAACTTTTTAAACTTACTTTTAATAATTTAATCAAGAAAATAATAAGATTTAAAAAGGTAAAGATCGAACGTCTTAATTTTTTAAAACATTAAACTTTTTAAACCCGTTTCTATGGCAGAAATAAAACTTGGCAAAATAAGTACACGAGCCGATAAAGATCTTGATAAAAAAAAGACAAAAGAAAAAACAGCAAAAATTCTTGAAGATTTAAATGAGTTACAAAATCTTTTGTATGCTGAAAGCAAACATTCACTTTTAGTAGTTATACAAGGCTTGGATGCAAGCGGAAAAGACGGCACGGTAAAAAATGTTTTTGGCTCATTAAATCCGCTGGGTGTTGTTGTAAAAAGTTATAAAGCGCCAACCCCTGAAGAACTAAGTCATGATTTTCTGTGGAGGATCCATCAGCATGCCCCTGCTAAAGGGATGATACAAATTTTTAACCGCAGCCATTATGAAGATATTGTAATAACACGTGTTCACAAATGGTGTGATGATGAAACTGCGAAGAAAAGAATGAAAGCTATTAATGATTGGGAAGAGTTACTTACCCAACATAACAATACTCACATTCTTAAATTTTATCTGCATGTTTCACCTGAAGAACAGCAATCAAGGCTGGAAGAGCGCATGAAAGACCCTGCTAAAATGTGGAAGTACAATGAAAATGATTTTGAAGAAGCTAAACTTTGGGATATTTATATGAGTATGTATGAGGATTGCTTTGCAAATTGTAACCAGCCACCATGGAACATTATACCAAGCGATCAAAACTGGTACAAAGAATATTTAATCGCAGATAAAGTATACGATACTTTAAAAAACTTTGATATGAAATTTCCCGGAATGAAGGCTAAATAAAGTATGTAATACTGATAAATCAATCTTAATAATAATTAAAACATAACTATGGGCTTCATTAAAGAATTTAAAGTGTTTGTAATGAAAGGCAACATTCTGGAATTAGCCATCGCATTGATAATGGGCGCTGCCTTCGGAAAAATCATCACATCACTGGTGGATAATATCTTAATGCCTGTTATCGGTTCTTTTGTTGGCAGCAGCTTTGAGGATTTAACAACTAAGATTAATGGAGTGGATATAAAATATGGCATGTTTATCCAGGCTGCTGTAGATTTTATCATTATTGCATTTGTCGTTTTCTTAGTTATAAAAGCTATGAATAAGATTAATAAAAAAGAAGCTATTGTTGCTGAAATATCATCAACCGATAAGTTATTAATTGAGATAAGAGATTCTTTGGTAAGCAGAGAATCGGGTGAAACAAAATAATAATTAATTAATATTTTTGTTATCCCGGTGAAAATATCATCGGGATTTTTTTAAATTCAACTTGTGAACACAGAAACGTATCAAATAAAATTACCTCAATTCGAGGGACCCTTCGATCTGCTTTTATTTTTTATTGAAAGAGATGAGCTTGACATTTATAATATTCCCATAACAAAGATCACTAATGAATTCCTGGATTTTATTCATAACAGCGAAGAACTGAACATTGATCTTGGAAGTGAGTTTATTTTATTCATCAGCACCTTAATGCGTATTAAAGCAAAGATGCTTTTGCCAAGAAAAGAGCTTGACCTGGAAGGAAATGAAATTGATCCGCGGCAGGAATTAATTGATAAAATTCTTGAGTATAAAAAGTTTAAACAGGCAGCCCTGGAGATGCAGCAGATGGAAGCATTGCGGATGATGATGGTAAAGCGTGGTAACCTTCAAAATGAATTGGCAAAAATTGGTGAGGA
This sequence comes from Chitinophagaceae bacterium, assembly GCA_017882215.1. Taxonomy (GTDB): domain Bacteria; phylum Bacteroidota; class Bacteroidia; order Chitinophagales; family Chitinophagaceae; genus Ginsengibacter. The sequence continues at coordinate 8,070 of JADGPX010000041.1, forward strand.
ATCGGGCGAGGGAACTGAAATACAAACTGTGACTTTATTCAAGCTGATGAAGGCTTTTGAAAGAGTAGCCCGGCGTCTGCATGAAAAAAGAAATCAGCCGGTGCATACTGTAGTGCAATATAATTACACTATGGAAGGCATCCGTGAATATATGCTGGAGCTGGTTAAAAAAGAGCGTTCCATTTCATTTGAAAATATATTTGAGGTTTGTGAAAATAGAATTCATGCCATTTTTCTTTTTTTGAATATGCTGGAACTGATACAGGGAAAATACTTTACCATCCTGTTGGGGCAAGGACGAAATAATTTTATTGTAGAGTATAACGAAAACAGGGAGGAAGAAGAGCCTGTAGAAGCTTCTATTGTCTGACGGTCCCCGTCTGACAATATATAAGACTATAAGGTTTTTAAAACCTTCAAGGTTTTCAAAATCATTATTTATGAAGACAAAAATTCAAAGAGCATCAGAAAGAGGTAATGCAAATTTTGGATGGCTTAACAGTAATCATTCGTTCAGCTTTGGGCATTGGTACGATCCTCAAAAAATTCATTTTGGCGCATTGCGTGTTTTAAATGATGATGTGGTAAAAGGCGGGGAAGGATTTGGAACACATCCTCACGATAATATGGAAATCGTTTCTATCCCTTTAAAAGGTTCGCTTGCTCATAAAGACAGTACAGGAACTGATGGTATTATAAAGACAGGTGACGTGCAAATAATGAGTGCCGGTACAGGAATAAGGCATAGTGAATTCAATGCATCTAAAACTGAAGAAGTAAATTTTTTACAGATCTGGATAATACCAAAACAGCAAAATATAAAACCTCGCTACCAACAAAAAACTTTTAATGTTTCTGATAGAAAAAATAAATGGCAAACTGTTGTTAGTCCTGGTGAAAAAGATGGTGGCGTTTGGATAAACCAGGATGCAGTTTTTTCTTTAGCACATGCTGAAAAAGATTCTGTACTTACTTATAAAAATAAATTCAGCAGCAATGGTGTTTATCTTTTTGTAATTGAAGGAGAAGCAGAAGTAAACCTGCCTACCGGACAGGCAGGTGGAGAAGCATTACATAAAAGAGATGCAATAGAAATTTCTGATACTGATGAATTTGAAATAAAAGTGAAAGCTGATGCTGATCTATTGGCTATTGAAGTGCCGATGTTGAAATAGATTGATTTTGTCAGGCTGAACCTGTCGAAGCCTTGCTGAACTTTAATACAACTGCCAGATAACCCTTCGACAAGCTAAGGGTGACAACAAGACCGTGTTGTTTTATCTTTTATTATTTTAACTTTAAGCGGCTATCTATGCATGTTTTATCTCAACTAAGATACGAAAATATGAATAGAATAAATGGCATTCTATCGTGGTATGAAAGTTAATTTTTTAAATTCCACTTTAGCCATTTCTCTTATAGCATCAGCAATATGGTTGGCATCAATACCAACTTCATTGTACAATTCTTTTAGTGAGCCATGCTCAATGATCTTATCAGGAATGCCCATGATCTTCACTTCGGCTTTATAATTGTTGGCAGCCATAAATTCCAATACCGCAGAGCCAAATCCGCCTACAACAGTTCCATCTTCTACCGTAATTATTTTATTGTACTTATTAAAAACCTCATGTAACATTTCCTCATCAATTGGTTTTGCAAAACGCATATCGTAATGTGCAGGATTAATTTTATCAGCTTTTACATCTCTTATTGCAGCTGCTGCAAAATTTCCGGGATGTCCGAAAGATAAAATGGCAATATCTTTTCCGTCTTTTAATTTCCTTCCTTTGCCAATTTTAATTTCCTTCATCTCCGTTTTCCATTCTGCTTTTACAGCTTCGCCTCTTGGATAGCGGATAACAAAAGGATTTTTTATTTTGTCTAACTGCGCAGTATACATCAGATCTCTCAATTCACTTTCATTCATCGGAGCACTCACTATCATATTTGGTACGCAGCGCATGTATGCAATATCATAGCAGCCGTGATGTGTAGGTCCGTCTTCGCCTACAATCCCTGCCCTGTCTAAACAAAACACCACAGGCAGCTTTTGAATAGCAACATCATGCACCACCTGGTCGTATGCACGCTGCATAAATGATGAATAAATATTACAGAAAACTTTCATTCCCTGCGTTGCCAGTCCGGCGCTGAGTGTAACGGCGTGCTGCTCACAAATGCCTACATCAAAAGCACGGTGCGGCATTTTCTCCATCATGTATTTTAAAGAACAACCACTTGGCATTGCTGGTGTAACTGCTAATATCTTTTCATTCTTTTCTGCCAGTTCAATTATGGTATGTCCAAATACATCCTGGTATTTTGGAGGCTGAGGAATATCAAATGTTTTTTTGTAGATCTCACCTGTTATCTTATCAAACAAACCCGGTGCATGCCATTTGGTTTGATCTATTTCAGCAAGATCATATCCTTTACCTTTTACCGTTTTAATGTGCAATAGTTTTGGACCGCCAATTTCTTTTAAGTCTTTTAAAGTATCAACAAGTTTGGTGATGTTATGTCCATCAATAGGTCCGAAATACCTCAGCTTCAATGCCTCAAATAAGTTGCTGCTCTTGCTGATCATTCCTTTTAAACTTGCTTCAAACTTTGATACCATCTGTCTGGTAAAATTCTTTCCTATGGGAAGTTTGCCCAAGGCTTTCCAGAAATCATCTCTTATTTTATTATACGTTTGAGAAGTGGTAATGTCAGTAAGATATTCTTTTAATGCACCAACATTGGGATCAATGCTCATGCAGTTATCATTCAAAATTATCAGCAGGTTAGTGTTCTCAATGCCTGCATGGTTCATTCCTTCAAACGCAAGTCCGGCAGTCATAGCGCCATCGCCAATTATAGCAACATGCTGGCGGTCTGTTTCTCCTTTATAGTGAGAAGCCATTGCCATACCAAGAGCCGCAGAAATGGAAGTGGATGAATGTCCCACACCAAAAGTATCATACTCACTTTCTGTACGCTTTGGGAAACCGCTCAATCCTTTATATTTTCTGTTGGTTGAAAAATTATCTCTGCGACCGGTAAGAATTTTATGTCCATATGCCTGGTGACCAACATCCCAAACCAATTGATCGTAAGGAGTATTATAAACATAATGCAAAGCAACTGTTAACTCAACCGTTCCGAGGCTTGCCCCGAAATGACCACCATAAACACTTACCACATCAATAATATATTGACGCAACTCATCACACAGCTTTGGAAGCTGATTACGTTTAAGCTTTTTAAGATCTGCGGGTGAATTTATTGTTTTAAGAAGAGGTCCGGGAGCGATTTCCATCTTTGAAGATTATTTGTAAAAATACAATTTATATGGAGAATTTTAAAGGAGAATGGAGAATTGGATTTCAACGCCAACTCACTACTCACTACTCACCACTAACATATTGCATCATATTAAGTATCAGATCAGGATCAGGACAGTTAGCCAGATACTTTTTTTGTTCACTGAATTTGCAAACGCCGGGGTAATCTCCCTTATATGTTTCCATATCCCTTATTACCTGGAAGTGTAAATGTGGCGGCCAGTTACCGTTTTCTTCAGGCTTTCCAAAATGCCCTATTACCTGTCCACGAATAACATATTGAAATTCTGTTACCCTTGCAATATCATCAAGACTGAGATGACCATATAACGTATAGAAAGTAACAGTATCCAATTGGTGAAGAAGTATCAATGTAGCTCCATAATCACCAAAATTTTTATTGAATGCATAACTATGAACCATGCCGCCTAATGGTGCATAAACTTTTGTTCCTTCTTCTCCCCAAATATCTATTCCAAGATGTAAAGTACGTCCCTCATCCCCCTCACCCCCAGCCCCTCTCCACAAGTGGAGAGGGGAGACTTGCGAATCTTCGGCATCAAAAAGCTTACTTCTTTTGTAAAATATTCTGTTTTCATCATAGCCACCGATACCATATTTGGCTTTTGCGTTTTTTAATTTCGCATGAACATAGGCAGAGAAGATTTCTGTATTCGCAAGATCAATTTCAACAAGCTCTTTATTATTATTTGTAAAGTCAAAATGAACTAATTTCTCTTTTGCCGGATTAAAATCCACTACCTTATGAAAGGTGTGTGAATGCGCTTTTAGCCGCTCATGTAATATGTTTCCCTGTACGTGCATTCAATGTGATTATTTAATAAATTGCAAGTTCATCATTTATCATCAATCTATATTTTTATATGAAAAGATTTACATGCTTTTTAATGGGAATTTTTTTTGTCAGCATTTCATGTTCGCAATCAACCCCTTTGTGGTTAAGATACCCGGCTATTTCTCCGGATGGAAAACAAATTGTTTTTAGTTATAAAGGAGATCTGTATAAAGTTGCCTCATCAGGCGGCGCAGCCTTACCATTAACGATGCATACGGCCCAGGATTATATGCCGGTATGGAGCCATGATGGTAAATGGATAGCTTTTGCATCTGACCGCTTTGGAAACTTTGATGTATATGTAATGCCATCAGAAGGCGGAGATCCAAAGAGGTTAACTTATAATTCTGTAGCTGATTATCCATGGGATTTTTCTCCCGATGATAAGCATGTAATTTTTGGCTCGGGTAGAAATGACCTTGCCACCTCTGTAAGATTTCCAGTGAATGGAGTATTTCAAAAATTATATACTGTACCTGTTACTGGCGGACGTAGCATAATGATATCAGCTGCCGGAATGCAGAATGCTCATTACAATAAAAATGGCGATAAAATAATTTTCCAGGATAATAAAGGATTTGAAGATCCCTGGCGCAAGCATCATACTTCATCCATCACAAGAGATATCTGGACATACGATATCAAATCAAAAGACTATAAAAAGCTCACTTCATTTGAAGGAGAAGACAGGGAACCTGTGTTTGCCTCAGATGATCAATCTTATTATTATTTAAATGAAAAAAGCGGATCACTTAATGTTTACAAAGCATCTGTTTCAACTGGCGGAGAAAAACAACTTACCAATTTCAAAAACAATCCTGTTCGTTTTTTAAGCCGATCTAACAATAATACACTTTGCTTTGCATACGATGGCGAGATCTATACAATGAATGAAGGTGGCACTCCTAAAAAAGTAAATATTATTATTAACTCTGAAAATAAAAGCAATACTGAACATGTTCTTACTATTAATGGCGGGGCTACAGAGTTTGAGCTTTCTCCTAACGGAAAAGAAATTGCATTTGTGTTTAGAGGAGAGGTATTTGTTACTTCAGTAGACGGAGGTATTACCAAACGCATTACAAACACACCTTACCAGGAACGTACTGTAACTTTTGGCCCCGATGGCAGAACATTATATTATGCTGCAGAAAGAAGTAATGGCTGGGACATAATGAAATCAACTATTTCAAGAAAAGAAGAGCCTTACTTTTATGCATCCACGGTAATTAATGAAACGCCTGTAATAGCAACGGACAAAGAAGAATTTCAGCCTGCTATTTCACCAAACGGAAAAGAAATAGCTTACCTGGAAGAAAGAAATATTTTAAAGGTTTTTGATCTTGACAAAAAAACATCCCGGACAATTATTCCGGCAGGACAAAATTTTTCTTATGCAGATGGTGATCAAAGTTTTAGCTGGAGCCCCGACAGCAAATGGATTGCAGCGCAAAGTTCAAAAGGAAATTACGGATCAAGCGAAATAGTTCTTTACAAAACAGATGGAACAGATGTGGGTACAGATATTACCACATCCGGCTTTGGTGATTTTGCACAACAATGGGCTTTAAATGGAAAGGCTTTATTGTGGGCAACTGATAAAGAAGGGAAAAGACCTTTGGCTTACCAGGGCGCCAGAGAACTGGATATTTATGCAATGTTCTTTGATAAAGAAACGTATGATAAATACAAATTAAACAAAGAAGATTATGCACTGCTAAAAGAAAAAGAAGATAAAGATAAATCTGATACAAGTAAAAAAACAGACACAGCATTAGCACGCAAAATAAAGGAGCCATTTAAAATGGACGTTACTGACCTGGATACAAGAAGAGTTCGGTTAACCAACAGCTCTGTAAACCTAAGTGATTACAGAATGACACCGACAGGCGAAAAATTATTTTTCACTGCACGGTTTGAGCAGGGCTATGATCTTTGGGTTGTAGATCCCAGAACACATGAATTAAAAACGCTTGCAAAGCTGGGAGCCAACAATGCATCATTAGATATGAGTAAGGATGGAAAAACTTTGTATGTATTATCTGATGGCAAAATTTCTAAAGTAGAAACAGAATCCGGCAAAGTAACCCCTATTATTATAAATGGAGAAATGGTGCAAAATGATGCTGAAGAAAGAGAATATATTTTCAATCATGCATGGAGACAATTCAAAAAGAAATTTTATGATCCAAAACTTCATGGTGTTGACTGGGATATGTATAGAAAAACTTACGCAAAGTTTTTACCACACATCACAAACAATTATGATTTCCGGGAACTGTTAAGCGAAATGCTGGGTGAAGTGAATGCATCACATACAGGCGGACGTTACACTCCGCAGGTGGTTAATGGAGATGCAACCGCATCACTGGGTTTATTGTATGATGAAACTGTTGGCGGCAATGGATTAAAAATAATGGAAGTAATTAGCGGCGGTCCTCTTGATAAAGCAAACAGCAAAATAAGAGCAGGACAAACCATTCAAAAGATAGACGGAGAAAGCATCACAGGTGATTTTGATTGGGCAAAACTATTAAACAGAAAAGCAAACCGTAATGTGTTGCTGACAGTTTCTGATCCTGCAATGGGAACTTTTGAGGAAGTGATAAAGCCTATCAGCGCTACAGAAGAAAATAATTTATTGTACAGAAGATGGACAAATAAAATACGTGACATGGTTGATAAACTAAGTGGGGGAAAAGTTGGTTATGTACATGTGCAGGCGATGAACGACAGAAGTTACAGAAACGTTTATGATGAAGTATTGGGCAAAAATATAAACAAGGATGCGCTGATAGTTGATACCCGTTTTAATGGAGGCGGCTGGCTGCATGAAGATCTTTCAAATTTTTTATCCGGCAAGCAATACATTAAGTATGCGCCTTATGGATTTACGCCTTCCGGTGGTGGGGAGCCTCAAGGCAAATGGTGGAAGCCAAGCTGCGTGGTTATGAACGAAGCAAACTATAGTGATGCACACATGTTCCCTTACGTGTACAAAACAAAGGGGATCGGAAAATTAATTGGTATGCCTGTACCCGGCACCGGCACTGCGGTTTGGTGGGAAACACAAATTGACCCTACAATGGTTTTTGGAATTCCGATGATAGCTAGTATTGGTTTAAAAGAAAACAGACCATTGGAGAATCTTCAATTGGAGCCTGACATCAGGGTTCAGAATGATTATAACAAAGTATTGAATGGAGAAGACCAGCAAATTGAAGCAGCAGTAAAAGAAATGCTGAAAGAAATTAAAGAAAAATAACCTCCCTCATCCCTAACCCTTCTCCACAAGTGGAGAAGGGAAATAAACCTTAACCTCTGACCCTTCCAAAAAGTGGAGAAGGGGAATAACGGGATTCTTTTAATTTATTTTGTTACCAGCATCAGTGCATAAATTAAGCATCGTTGTGTCACTCTCTTCAACTTTTTCAGCTACATTCAACAAAAAAATTTGGTACTGCTCCCCTCTCTCACGATAGCTATCGGGATGGAGAGGGGCTGGGGGTGAGGGGTTATACAACCACATTCACCATTTTATTTTTAACGTAAATCAACTTTTTTATTGACTTGCCCTCAATCCATTTTTTTATCACTTCATTTTCCAATACAATTTTTTCTACATCATCTTGTGTTGCATTAAGACTAATATTTATTGTTGTCCGCATTTTACCGTTTATAGAAATGGGATATTCCTTTGAGGATTCAATTAAATACTTTGGATCGAATATAGGGAAGGAAGCATCTAAAATGCTGACCTCACCCCGACCCTCTCCAATGGAGAGGGAGTTAAGTTGATGATATAATTCTTCTGCAATGTGTGGCGCATAAGGAGCTAATAAAATAAGTAAAGGCTCTAAAATTTCTCTCTTGTGAGATTTAAGATCATGCAGTTCGTTTACACAAACCATAAAAGCGCTAACTGCTGTATTATAAGAAAACCGTTCTGTGTCTTCCTCAATTTTTTTAATTGTTTTATGCAGCACTTTTAATTCGGCATTGGTGGCTTTCTCTTCATTCCATACTTTACCCTGCCTACCGGCAGGCAGGCTTTTTACATCATCATAAAATAAGCGCCATAATTTTTTTAAGAAGCGGTGAACACCTTCAATGCCTTTGGTATCCCACGGTTTGCTTTGCTCTACCGG
>JADGPX010000237.1 GCA_017882215.1 Chitinophagaceae bacterium
ACTAAGGTGGTTCTTCGAGGCTATGGAATTATAGGGAACAATCAGCCTTTATATGTTTTAGATGGTATTCCATTAAATGATAGCAGATTTGGCTCAAGTGGTAGTCTTGATTTTGGTAACGGCTTAAATGATATAAACTCAAATGATATTGAAAGTATTACAATATTAAAAGGTACTGCAGCTTCATCATTATATGGATCAAATGCAAAAAATGGTGCTGTAATGATTACAACAAGAAGAGGTAAAAGCGGTAAAATAAAAGTTGATTATGCCGGATCGGTTAATGTTAGCCAGGTGGGGAAATTACCAGATATGCAAAGTCAATTTGGCCAGGGATGGGGAGGAACTTTTGTGCTTCCTGAAAATGGTAGCTGGGGTCCCAGACTTGATGGTCAAACAAGGCCCTGGGGTTCTATAGTAAATAATTCGCAACTTATTAAACCGTTTTCTTTTATTAATGATAATATTCGTAATTTTTATGATAACGGAATGGAACTTAACAATACAGTGTCTTTATCCGGCGGCGGTGAAACAAACCAATTTTATTTTTCGTATGGTAATGTTAGCAGCGATGGTGTAATACCAACCACAACTGATTTTTACCAGCGTAATACATTTGCTCTAAGAACTAATAGTAAGTTCCCAAATTTTACAGTAAATACCTCCTTTAATTATAGTAATAAGAAACAAAATGCACCTTTTACAGGACAGGGAGGCAGTGACGGAGGTTCTATATTTGAATCACTTTTACAGATTCCTGTAGATATTCCTATCAAGGATTTTAAAGACTATAAGAATTTATTTTTTAATGTAGATAACTATTTCACTCCTTATGCAGAAAATCCTTATTATCCGTTATATGAAAATAGTAATAGCCAAAATACTGACAGGTTTTTTGGAAATATTGATCTTGGGTATAAGTTTACCAATAATTTTTCTGCCCAATTAAGATTAGGTAGTGATATAACAAATGCCAGAACATTTGGTTATAAAGCTGTAAATGCGCCATCTATCGGAAGTTGGAATAAAGGCGGTAATACAGAAGGAAGTTCCAGGGCTGCTGATGTAGGATCAGTATCGGAAGGAGCAAATTATGTGGGATCAATAAACGGAGATTTTATTCTTAAATATAATCAAAATTTTGGTTCTGACTTTAATTTAGAGGCTCTGGCTGGAGTAAATTATTACCAGGAAGATCAAAAATCATCAGCAGCCCAAATAACTAATTTATTTATTCCCGGTTTCTATAATTTAAGTAATTCCTTAGCTCCTCCAACAGCAAGCGATTTTATTCAACATCGCAAAAGAATAGGAGTTTATGGACAGGCAAGTTTAGGCTATAAAAGCCAGGTTTATTTAACCCTAAATGCCCGTAACGATTGGTCATCAACCCTTCCCATCGATAATAATACTTTTTTTTATCCGGGCGCAAGTCTTTCATGGGTGGCTTCTCAAACGTTTGGTCTTTCCAATAGTTCTATTTCGCTGTTGAAATTCAGAGCGAGCTATGGTCAGACAGGTTCTGATGCAGCTCCATACCTGGTTAACTCTACCCTGGCACTTGGGAGCGTTGGATTAGGTTTTGGTTCATTAACGTTTCCATTTAATGGGGTAACCTCTTTTGGAATAGGTAATCAGATCGGAAACGTCGCATTAAAACCGGTTATTACAACTGAGGCAGAAGTTGGAACTGAAATACGATTTTTTAAAAACAGGTTAGGTTTGGATGTAGCGTTATATGATAAGAAAACCAAAGGACAAATATTAGCAGTACCAATTGCTCCATCCACAGGATTTAGAACTGAGGTAAGTAATTTAGGACTTGTAGATAATAAGGGAATAGAAATTACCTTTGATGCTAAGCCTATTGATGGCAGAAACTTTACCTGGTCACTTAGCTATACTTTTTCTAAAAACTGGAATAAATTAGTGAGTTTAACTACAGGTCTTGATAATATTATATTAAATACAGCCTATGATGCATCCTTAATTGGATATCCCGGTAAATCTTTAACCGGTATTTATGCACCTGTTCCAAAATATTCTCCGGACGGTAAAATTATAGTAAGTGCTACCACGGGTATGCCGGTTGAAGACCCTAACGGCAAAGGGTTTTACGGTAACGCTGAATACGATTATATGATGGGCATGTTAAATACATTTACTTATAAAAACTTTCAATTATCATTTTCATTAGATTATAGGGTTGGTGGAAAAATGTATAGCGGTACTGCAGATCTACTTAATTTTACCGGCAATGCATATAACACCACTTACAATGATCGTAGGCCATTTGTTATTCCAAATTCGGTAATTGAAATTGTAGATGCAGCAGGTAAATCTACTTATGTGGAAAATAAGGTTGAAATTAATGAATCTTCTTATACGGATTATTGGTATCCTACCCAAAATAAAGCAGGATCATATTATGATAGAATAATAGATAAATCCTTTCTTAAGTTAAGAGATATTTCTTTGTCTTATAATTTACCGGCAAGATGGGCATCTAAAATACATGCCTCAAATATTTCTCTGAGTGTATATGGCCGTAATTTCTTATTGTGGACACCAACTTCAAATTTTTATATTGATCCCGAGGCTTCTAATCTTGGAAATGATTTAACCAGTGAATTGGGTGAATTTAGAACAGCCCCAACATCACATCAAATTGGCGTATCTTTAAAAGCATCTTTTTAATAAAAAATAAATAATAATATGAAATCATTATTTAAAAATATATTTCTGGCAACGGGTCTTTTAAGCCTTATTATAAGCGCCGGATGTAAAAAACAGCTTGATATTAATGTTGATCCCAATAATCCAACTGTATCAAATGGAACACCATCTGTAGTTTTTCCTGCGGGCGTTTTTGGGACCACTGCTGCTGTTGGTGGAGAGTTGGCTATTTTAGGAGGTATATGGGGTCAGTATGTTACACAATCTGCTTTTTCTAATCAGTATAAAATTATTGATGCATACCAGGTAAGTAATAGTGATTTAAACAGAGGTTACCAGTTATTATTTACGAATGGACTGAAAAATTATCAATTTGTAATTGATAATTCTAAGGCTACCCAAAATTGGAATTTTTATATAATGGGTGCTACAATGAAAGCATACTCTGCACAGGTTCTGGTAGATTTATATGATCAGATCCCATACTTTCAAGCTTTGCAGGGCGCTAACCTGTTAACGCCTAAATTTGATGACGGGTATACAATTTACCAGGATCTTCTAAAACTTTTAGATACTGCATTAAGTAAACCTCTTAATGCTGCGGTGCTTACTGCATCAGATAAATCTGCTGACCTGCTATTTGCTGGTAATATGGATAAATGGACACGTTTTGCAAACACTTTAGAATTAAAAATGTACCTGAGAATGGTATATAAAAAACCTGCAGATGCCCAGGCAGGAATTCAAAAGTTATATGCAAGAAATGCAAAATTTTTAGATGTAGATGCCGGAGTTTCAGGATTTACTAATGTAACAAATAAGGACAACCCAATGTATGAGCAAAATATACGCTCCCTAAATACTCCTGATAATCTACGGGCAAGTAAAACTTTTACTTCTTTTTTAGCAGCTAAGAATGATCCAAGGGTTACGTACTTTTTTGGAACAGCAGCCCCTGTGCCAGTAAACCAAGGAGATTATGCAGGTACAGATCCTACTTACAAAAATGCAACAGTATTAAAAGAGAGTCCTACAGATCCAGTAATATTTATTTCGTTGCCTGAAAGTTATTTTATGCAGGCGGAAGCGTTGGAACGTTATTTTGCCGGAGCAGGAGCTAAAGCCATGTATGACGCAGGAGTACAGGCCTCCTTTACGCAAACCGGTAGCGGTTCTGCTGCATCTTTTTTGGCTGCAGCTGGGGTTTATGCTTACCCTACAGCGGGTACATTGGAACAAAAAATTGAAGCAATAAGTGTTCAAAAATGGATTTCATGTGCTTACGGTGTTCATTATTTAGAAGGGTTTTTTGAAAAGAACAGAACCGGGTATCCAAGAACAAGTGCTGTATATTCAACCAGTGCATCTTATGTGCCAGGCCAATTTGTAATTTCTAAAAATTCAGTATTAGGGGGTAGTTTATTGCCTAAGCGATTAGTTTTCCCCAAGGTAGAAAGTGACGCCAATCCAAATACACCTGCAATAGTTCCTATTACTACAACGGTTTGGTGGGCGCAATAATAAATTAACTATAAAATAATATAATATGAAAATAAAAATATTTCTGTTAACGTTGATCACTATAAGCATCTTATCGTGTAATAAAAAAGATAATTTTAATTATCCAGCGGGCACCGTAGGTATTTCAAGAATTACTAATTTCCCAATATTAACTTTAAAGGGTTCTTCTTTGGTGCTGGTTGCTAAAGGAGGCACCTATGCTGAAGCTGGTGTTACTGCTAAAGAAGGTACAACTGATTTAACATATACTACTTCAGGAAGTGTAAATGTAAATACTGCGGGAGTATACACTCTAACGTATTCAGCCGTTAATAAAG
>JADGPX010000238.1 GCA_017882215.1 Chitinophagaceae bacterium
TATAGCAGCCTACTTCTGGACAAAAATATCAGGTGGGGCAGGCACAATAACCAATGCAACATCTTCTGCTACAACAGTAACAGGATTAGTACAGGGAGTGTATAAATTTGAATTAAAAGTTACCGATAATAATGGAGCAACCGGAACAGACACAATACAGGTAACAGTGAATGCGGCTGGCAATCAATCACCAACTGCAAGCGCAGGTTCGGGCCAAATAATAACTTTGCCAACAAATACTGTTTCATTAAACGGAAGCGGAACCGATGCAGATGGAGGCATATCTTCATACAACTGGACAAAGATTTCAGGTCCGTCTACAGGTACAATAACTAATGCTAACTCTGCTGCTACAACAGTAACAGGATTAGTACAGGGAGTTTACCAATTTGAATTAAAAGTTACCGATAACAATGGTGCAACCGGAACATCCACCATGCAGATAACGGTAAATGCCGCTGCTAATATTCCGCCAATAGCCAATGCAGGCCAGGATCTAACGATAGTTTTACCAACAAATACTGTTTCATTAAACGGAAGCGGAACCGATGCAGATGGAACGATTGCAGGATATTTTTGGAAGCAAATATCCGGACCCTTGTTTAGTGGAATTGTATCTACAAATGCTCCAGTTACACTATTAAATAATCTGGTTGCAGGTAATTATGAATTTGAACTTACGGTAACCGATAATATGGGGGCAGTTGGCAGGGACACTGTAGTTGTGGCTGTGGATGTACCAAGACTTAATCTTTATGTACAAAGCAACAATATAAAAATTTACCCAAATCCTGTGGTGGATATAGCAACATTGGAAATCAACACAATACAAGCAAACTCAAAACTGTTGGTTGTTATCACCAATATGCAGGGCTACATTGTATATAAGAATGAGTTGGCTTCAGGACAGAACAATATCAAAGATAAAATAAACATGAGTAATCTATCCAAAGGTACTTATGCAGTAACTGTCTATTTCAGTGATCAGGAGAAACAAACTATAAAAGTAATGAGGTTGTAACTTGCCCTGTTTTTGAATTAAAAAAACTCAGCAACAATACTTTGATATTTTTGGAAAGAAAAAATTACTAAACCAAAAAAAATCTGATATGCCTGATCTTATCCTTCCCTATTTTGTATCCTTCCGGGTCAGATTATGGTAATTATATTCGATCAATCAGTTTCTAAGGAAAATTATTTGTTTTTTTTATTTCCAGTCGTCTAATTCTGAGCGTATACTTTTTGTTTTCACCTAACAAAGAAGTATCTAATGTAACATTATAATTTGTCTTTAAACATTCATCAATCATTTGTTGGTTCATATTAATAGGATACTTAAAGCCCTCAATATCGCCAGTCATAAGTAAATATGATTTTGTGGGAGAATTTATTTTTTCTATAGCTTTTTTTAATTCTAATGTATCATATATAATTATAAATCTCCCCATTGAAAACAATAGTACAGTTATTAAAAGTCATTGGCTGCTGGCCGGTAGATGGATCAATTATTGAAAGCCTTTTATGGAAAAAACCAATATTTTCTTCTATGAATATTCCATCTTCATCAGGCCCGCGATGATGAATAGTTGCAGCCATTTTTCTAAGCAGGTTGCTGTTTACTTCCTGTTTATTTTTATTAATTATTCCTACGAAGCCACACATGATTTTTTCCCGATTTAATTATGTTCCCGAAAAATTATTTATTTATAATTTTTTGGATTTTTCGATGAAACCTTAATGTATTTTAATAAATATATTCTGTATAATTCCCAACGGTTTGTTTTGATGTATGTTGCCTCATCTAGCCTTAATTTTCTTTTGAATTCAATAAACATTTTTATCTCCTTTTAAAACATAATATACTGTCAGGAAAAGGATCTGAATATCGAGCCATAAAGTCCAGTTTTCGAGATACCAAAGATCTTTATTGATCCTCATTTTTATCTGTTCAGGATTGGTGATCTCACCCCTGTACCCATTTATTTGAGCCCAGCCGGTTATACCCGGTTTTATAAATTGCCGGACCATATAATCATCTACTACTTTTGAATAATCAGATGTGTGTTTAACCATGTGAGGCCGTGGGCCTACAAGACTCATTTCTCCGCTAAACACATTGAAGAATTGTGGAAATTCATCAAGGCTGGTTTTCCTGATAAATTTTCCAATTTTGGTTAAACGATTATCGCTTTGTGTAGCTTGTTTCACATCAGCCTCTTTGTTGGATTTCATGCTTCTGAATTTCCAGCAATAAAATGGTTTTTTATCTTTCCCGGTACGCAACTGTTTAAAAAAGACCGGCCCTCTGGATTCTAAAAAAATTAATAACCCTAATAAAGGTATTAACCAGGAAAGAATAAAAATGATAACTAAAAAACTTATGATGATGTCCATGCTTCTTTTTTTAATCCTGTTCCCAACATCATCAAGTGGTTCACTGCGTAATGAAAGAATAGGAAGTTCTCCAAAATATTCTATATGAACTTCGCGTGAAATAAAAACAGAAAGATTGGGTACGATTTTAAAACGGATACATTCTTTTTCGGATTCATACATTAAATTGTAGATATCTTTATTCTGTTCCGGAGTGATTGTTGAAAAAATTTCCTGTATGTTCAGTTCTTTTGCAACCTGTAATGTATCACGGATACCTGCCAATACCGGGTAATGCGATAGTTCCTGGATATTTTCTTCATTCTCGATATAACCTATCAATTGAGTATTGAGTCCATCCTCTTCAAAATATTTCGCAAGTTTTTTTGCAGTATCGTTATAGCCGAGTATGATTACTTTTTTGATGAAGTAACCGCTGTTTCTGAAATATTTATGGATGCCGAGATAGATAAACCTGTTTATTAACAAACCAAGCCCAAAAATACCAATTGTGGCAACAATAAATAAACGTGAGATTTTTAATTCTCTTGAAAAAAATAAATAAAACATTATAAAAATGATCCACAGTAAATACACCTGGACCGTTCTTTTGGTAAACGTTTCAAAACTCAATATCACTTTATCCGCATAAGTTCTTAAAAGGAAAGAGAGCAACAGCCATAAAGCATTTGAAATAGTCCAATACAGAATATAGGCATTCATGTTATGGGAGTCAATATGTTTAGTTAATACAAACCGGCAAAGGAGATAGAGCAGATTTAATACTACTAAATCCAATACTACCAATGCCATTTGTAAGTATCGTTCAAACTGCCTGTTCATGTCGGGAAATTATTAATAAAAGGGGCATGCCTTTTTGGAAACATATTTTATATTTAGAAAAAATAATTTAATCACTCAATCATAATACAGTTCAATTAATTTTTTTATAATCCTTATAGATGTTTTTCCATCCCATAAAGGTGGAATGGAAGATTTTTTCCATTCATTATTTTTGATTTTTTTCAAATAGGGTATAAGGTTTTCGGGGTTTATACCTGCTAGTTCATTTGATCCCAAAGTTACTGTTTCGGGCCGTTCTGTTGAGTTCCTGAGGGTGATACAGGGAATATTCAATACGGTAGCTTCTTCAGTAATTCCCCCTGAATCAGTGATAACTGCTTTCGAATTTTTTACCAAAAAGATAAATTCTAAATACCCCATTGGGTCTACTACAATTAATTTTGAATTATTCAGATACTTCTCATCTAAATTCTTTTTTGTTCTTGGATGTAACGGAAATACTACAGGCAAATCACCTGTTTCTCTTAAAATAATATCTATTAGTTTACTCAAATTTTTCGGGTCATCTACATTGGAGGGGCCGGTGAAGCGTAATTAAATAATATTTTTCTTTTCTAAATTATTTTCTTCCCAAAGTCCTGGTTTATGAAGGTTATCCAAGTTTTGATATAATGTATCAATCATTGTATTTCCTACAAAATGTATCCTGCTATCCTCTATCCCGTTTTTACGTAACTGGATATTTGCCAATTCGCTTGTAGTAAAAAAGTGATCGCATATAGCATCAGTTACTATGCGGTTAATTTCTTCAGGCATACTCATGTCGCCCGACCTTATTCCGGCTTCCACATGTACTACATCAATACATAATTTTTTTGCTGTAATAGTACAAGCCATTGTAGAGGTTACATCGCCGACAACTAAAACTACTGTTGGCCTGTTTTCCAATAACTCATTTTCAAATTTGATCATAATGGCAGCAGTCTGTTCAGCCTGCGATCCGCTTCCACATTTAAGATTCACATCCGGAGCCGGAATACCAAGTTGTTCAAAAAAATCACCACTCATTTTTTTATCATAATGTTGGCCAGTATGCACAAGTCTGTAAAGAATATTCTTTCCATCCGCTTGCGCCGATTTAATTGCTTTTATGAGAGGAGCAATTTTCATAAAATTGGGACGGGCACCGGCTATTAGAGTTATATTCATAATGGCATGTAAATATTATCAGTTTTTTGGCTAAATGTATCAATAAGCTCTTTAGAATTTTTTATGTTGTCACGGGATGATGCACCAAAAAGAATAGAATTAATCCCTTTCATATTACA
>JADGPX010000042.1 GCA_017882215.1 Chitinophagaceae bacterium
CCTCCATACAAAATTGAAATACTTTCAGCTACTTCCTTATTATATTTATTTGCAATAATATTCCTGATGTGTGCATGCATCTCCTGTGCCTGGGCTGAAGATGCTGTTTTGCCTGTTCCTATTGCCCATATTGGTTCATATGCAATTACAAAACCAGTTAACTGCTCTGCAGAAAGATGAAATAAGCTTTCTTTTAATTGGTCTTCTACATAACTATTTTGTTCCTCAGATTCCCTAACAGGTAATGGCTCGCCGCAACAAAATATTGGTTTTAAATTATTCTCAAAACATAAATTAATTTTCTCTGCAAGCATTTGGTGGTTCTCATTAAAATATTCCCGTCTTTCACTATGCCCAATAATTACATAATCAGTTCTCACAGATTTAAGCATTTCTGAGCTTACTTCTCCTGTATATGCACCTGATTTTTGGGAATAACAATTCTGCGCAGCAACAAAATAATTTGGGCTGTCTTTTATTTTTTCTTTTACAGGGATAAGATAAGGAAAAGGCACACCAAATATTACTTCCTGATGATCCTGTAATTCTATATTTTCTGACAAAAGATCGTCTGTTAATTTTATTCCCTGTTTCAGCGTTAAATTCATTTTCCAGTTAGCTGCAGCAATTTGTTTACGCATTATTATTTTTTTTGATGATAAATATCTGATAATATTTTTTTTTCTTCTTCAGAGAGAATATGTCCTTTTAATTTTTTCCAGTTTTCAATATGTTCCAGCGCTTTTTCTAATTCGTATTTTTTATTTCCCCATGAAAAGCTTTCTATAAAAGTTGGCGGAAAACCATTGCAAAATACATTAGAGGCAACACCTACAACTGTTCCAGTATTAAATGAAGTATTGATTGCAGCACGACTATAATCTCCCATCAGAAGTCCGCATTTAAATCCCGCAGAGATATATTCCTTTTTAAAATCATTCCAGATTTTCACATTCCCTGCCGTGTTTTTAATATTTGAGTTTGATGTTCCTGCGCCAAGATTACACCACTCTCCTATTACTGAATCTCCCAAATAACCGTCATGAGATTTATTACTGTAGCCAAATAAAATTGAATTTTTTATTTCTCCGGCTGCAATGCAATAAGGCCCTAATGTAGTGGCGCCATAAACCTTTGCTCCCATTTTTAATATACTGCCTTCGCACATTGCAAAAGGGCCACGAATAGTACATCCTTCCATAACTTTTGCATTTTTCCCAATATAAATTGGTCCATAGGAAGCATTTAAAATACTATGCTTAACCGTTGCTCCTTCTTCAAGAAAAATATTTTTACCAATTACTGTATTGGTTGATGAAATTTTTTTTGATTTTCTTTTCCTTGTTATCAAATCAAAATCTTCCCTGATAGCTAAATCATTATTTTGAAATATGTGCCAGGGATATTCAATTTTTATAGGGTTAAATTTTGGGCTATCAAAAACCTCATTGTGTTTCCATTCTTTTAGCCATTTGTGTGAAGGGATTATGTTGGCTGGAATTCGCTTTACATCTTCATTTTCCTTTTCTGCAATTTCAGAAATGGTATAAATTTTTTTACCTAACAGCGTTTCCCATTTTTCCCTGATGGTTAATATTCCTATTCTGATATCAGCTGCGGAACGGGTTAGCGTAAAAGGATATAAATTCTCTTTGCATACTATGTCATTTAAAATGATCTTCATGATTTAAAACTACAAAGCAAAAATGAATTACTCTTTTAAAAAAAATCCCCCAAAGAAGGGGGATGCAAATTCTTTTTAAATAATTATGAGATTATTTTATCTCTTTTTTCGTAGCGCTTTTTAAATTTATCAATACGCCCTGCGGTATCTACCAATACATTCTTACCTGTATAAAAAGGATGAGATGTATTTGAAATCTCTAACTTAATAACGGGATATTCTTTACCATCTTCCCATTTAATGGTTTCTTTTGATGCTGCAGTTGAGCGGCTTAAAAATATATGCCCATTGCTCATATCTTTAAAAACCACCATTCTGTAATTGCCGGGATGCAAATCTTTTTTCATGAGTTTTATTTTTTAGTGCATGCCTGCCCCGCCAATGGCGGAGGAATTTGCCATGCTTTTTTGGAGGTGCAAATGTAACGCTTTTCAAATTAAAGGCAAAATGATTTGAAATCAATTTTTCATATTAATATACTGTAATGCCAATCCCAAATCCCAGTCTTTGGAAGCTTGTATCACAGCTTGCAGATCATCTATTTTTTTACTTGTGATCCTGATAATATCATCCATAATTGCTGCCTGTACTTTTAACCCTGAATCTTTAATGAGCTTAACAATTTTTTTTGCATCCTCCTGCTTAATTCCATTGCGGACAATTATTTCTTTTTTCATCACTTTACCGCTTTGATAAGGAGCTTTACTCAGATCATATATCTCGGCTGCCAATCCCTGTTTCATGCTCCGGCTGATGAGCACATCAATTACCTGTTGCAATTTCATTTCACTCTCTGCTTCAAGATTAATTTTAAATTCCTTTTTATTCAGATCAATTACAACATGCGACCCTTTAAAGTCAAACCTGTTCTTAATTTCCTTTTCAACAGTATTAACTGCATTGTCTAAAGTTTGCAGATCAACTTTACTTACAAGATCAAAAGAAGGCATAGAATTTTTTTTAGTGAGTACAAATATAAAAAAATGCAGCTCATTACTGAACTACGTTTTTAACACATGAGAAATTATTTGTTCTTAGCTTTTTACTCTTGCCTCCTCATCTAACCCGCTACTTTTTTTACGGGTTGATTTTGTATTGGTTTCAGAAATTATTTAATAATAAACGGTAGATCGTAATAAAAGTTACAGTGAGATATGGAGAAATTAGGTACGTTTTCTCTTAAGAAGAAAAATAATACCCCCGGCTAAAATTAAAAATAGAGATATAATTTCGGCTTGTGTGGGATGCAATCCAAAAATTGTATAAGTAGAATTTACCCGGATCTTTTCTATAAAAAATCTTTCTAAACCTGTAAAAACTAAGTAAATAGCTGAAATAATTCCCGGTGTATTTACTTTCTTACGAAGTGCCCAGAGAATTAAAAATAAACTTCCACACATTACTATTTCATACAAGGAGGTAGGAAAAACAGGCTGAGGAAGAGCACGGCAATATTTACCTTCACACTCTGGCATAAGTATGCCGTCCTCATTTACATTGTGGGGAAAAGTATAGGCAAATAACCATTTTGGTAAAAAAGAGGGTCCTTTAAAACTTTTGTGCGGCACGTTTTCAAGACTATTTGCTTTTCTATCTGTAACAGAACTTATTGTTGAATCCTGATCACGAACTCTGCCTTCAAGAAAATAGGACGCATTTTCATTTAACTTCTTTTCAAACTCAATCGGGGATGCTTTAATTACATTTCCCGGAGCATCACTGATATAAGCGCTGTTATAGATCCCCCAATCTCCATCTCCGGAAACCTGGCACCCAATTCTGCCGATAGCATATGCGATCATGAGAGCAGGAGCTATTGAATCTGCCATATGCCAAACATTTATACCTTTTTTTACAAGATAAACTGCTATTGCTATCGCAGCACAAATAAGTCCGCCGTAAAATGTAAGTCCACTTGGTGAAAAAAGATTTGCGATTGGATTTTTTATAAAGCGATCCCAGTTCTCCAGATTATCAAAAAGCTTGGCGCCTAAAATTCCAAATATAAGAGCGAGCACAATTATATCCCCTACTCTATCATGCGGCCAAATGCGTATTATTCTTTCTTCAGGCTTTGCAAGTTTTTGTTTGTTCTTTTCACGATATTTTAAAAATATTAAAAGTGCTGCCAAAATAAGGCCCCCAATAATACTTCCCTGTAATGAAAAAATATAATCCTGCAGATCAATTCCCTGGTCTCTGCTGGCTAAAAAAGCACCCAATAATTTATAACCGAATACAAAACCAATAAATCCATTTATTAAAACATCAATTAAGCTAAGTGGCTTGCCAACAGTTATTGTTTCTTCTCTTGGTAATAATAATCCTTGTTTTTCTTTTCTTTTTAATTCTTTTGAAATAAAAAGTGCGCCAACTATAAAAGCAATTGCAACAAATATTCCGAAGGTGTAAAATATTTTAAATGCATTTATTTCAACACCAAACCAATCTTTAACCGCATAATATAAATTAGGATACATATCGCCTTTTTAAGAATAAGGCGCAATTTATCATTTATTTTATTGTTCAATTTTTATTCTTAGATATAAAAAAATATCCCACTACGAAATAGCAGCGGGATATTAGAAATAATAATTTACAGAAACTCTTAACAATATTCTTCAAATGCAGCAGTTAGATTATTTGCTATCATTTGTGCAGAGCGACCTTCAATATTATGCCTTTCAATAAAATGAACCAATTTTCCATCTTTAAATAATGCAATAGAAGGAGAAGATGGCGGATAAGGCATTAAATGTTCACGAATACTTTTTACAGCCTCAATATCAAAACCGGCAAAACTGGTTGTTAATCTGTCCGGTTTTTTAGAGCTGTTTGCAACTGCCATTACCACTCCGGGCCTGGCTGTACCGGCCGAACATCCACAAACAGAATTTATAACAACCAAAGCTGTTCCTTCTTTAGTTAAAGTTTCATCAACATCTTTTGCATTCAATAATTCTTCAAATCCATTTTCAGTTAATTCTTCCTTCATGGGTATTACAATTTCTTCAGGATACATATTTATCTTTTTAGAAATGCAAATTTACATTACTTGCATCTTATTTATAAACAATTGTTACTGTTAATAAAATGGTAAGAGATTTGATTAATAAAAAGATGGTAACAAAATTGAATTATACACTAAAACATTTAATCATGAAAAATAAAAAAATACTTAAATGGCTTATAGCAGGGTTTATTGCAAGAGACTATGCTCCGGGTCATCATCATGGAGATGATGACAGGCGCTGTAAAAATAAACATAAACACAATGATTAAACCTGATGGATCTACACCTTAAAACCTCTCAACTTCGGGAGGTTTTTTTATTGCTTTCATATCCTAATATCTTTAACATACTTTGTGCAGTTTGCTCTTTGGCGTATACCCAATCTATTAATTTTCCATTTTTATCCCGCTCTACAATTATATGTTTAGGAGATGGAATAAGGCAATGTTTTATTCCGCCGTACCCGCTTATCTGATCCTGGTAAGCGCCAGTGTGAAAGAAGCCCACATACAGCGGTTCACCATTTGTAAGCTTAGGCAAAAAAACTTCATTAATGTGTTCTTCTGAATCATAATAATCATGACTGTCGCATGTAATGCCTCCAAGCGTGACACGCTGATATTCCTCATTCCATTTATTTATGGGAAGCATTAAAAATTTTTCACCAATACCCCAGGTATCTGGTAAGGTTGTAATAAAAGATGAATCTATCATATACCAGATCTCACGGTCGTTCTGATTTTTTTCTCCAATAACACTATAAATATGCGCCATGCTCTCTCCTACAGTGTAACTTCCAAACTCTGTAAATATGTTCGGCATGGGTACTTTACTGCGTTTACATCCGACTTTTATATTTCTTACAATTTCATTTATCATAAACTGATAATCGTATTCAAAACCTAATGAATGTTTAATAGGAAAACCTCCGCCAATATTTATGGAATCGAGTTCAGGACAAATTTTTCTTAACTGGCAATAAAGATTAATGATCTTATTTAATTCGCTCCAGTAATAAATATCATCTTTTATACCTTTATTTAAAAAGATGTGAAGCATTTTTAATTGAAAGCGATGTTCATTCCCTTCTATCTCATCTACATAAAATTCCAGAATATCTCTTGCCCGCATTCCTAATCTTGAAGTATAAAACGGAAAGGTGGGTTCTTCTTCTGCGGCTACTCTTATACCTAATTTAAAAGGTACTCTTACAGATTTTTTATAAGCCTTTAATTCTTCTTTATTATCCAATACAGGTATTACATTTTCAAAACCTGTGTTTAACAATCGTGCAATCCGGCTGGTATAATTTTTTTGTTTAAAGCCGTTGCATATAATAAATATCTTTTTGTCAATTTTTTTATTCTCATAAAGTTTGTTGATTATTTCAAGATCGTATGCATAAGATGTTTCAAGATGAATATCATTTTTCAAAGCTTCTTCTACTATGAAAGAAAAATGTGAACTTTTAGTACAGTAGCAATAAAAATATTCGCCTTCATACTTATGTTTTTTTAAAGCATTTGCAAACATTTTTTTAGCCTTGCTTATCTGCATACCTATTTTGGGCAGATAGGTTAGCTTTAATGGCGTACCATATTTATCTATTAAGGCTTTTACATCAACATTGTTGTATTGCAGATAATCATCTTTGAGAGTAAAATCTTCCTGCGGAAAATTGAATGTTTGCTTCACCAGGTCGGTGTACGTATTATTCATTTATAGAATAGATTTTCGGTTATGATTTACAAATGTAATTGAATGCAATATTTCTGCAATAAAAAAACCGTCCTGATTTCGGGACGGTTGTAAATAAGTTTTTGAAATAAATTATTTTACTGATTCAATTAATTTTTTAAAACTCTCAGGCTCATTCATTGCAAGGTCAGCCAACACTTTTCTGTTAAGATCAATATTCTTGCTTCCTAACTTATTAATGAATTGGCTGTACGTCATTCCTTCTGCTCTCACAGCTGCATTTATACGGGCTATCCATAAAGTGCGGTACTCACGCTTCTTAAGTTTACGACCAACATAACTGTAGGTCATACCTTTTTCCATTACGTTTTTGGCAACGGTGTAAACATTTTTACGCTTGCCATGATATCCTTTGGCTGCTTTTAATATTTTTTTTCTTCTTGCTCTTGATGCTACTGCATTTACTGAACGTGGCATATAATTAGTTTAAAGTTTAAAAGGTTTAAAAAGTTTAAGGTTGATTTGCAGAAATTATTATTTCATGCGTAGCAAACGCATAACAAAATCCCTGTTTGCACCTGTTACTTTACCATCTTTGCGCAAATTACGTTTACGCTTGGTAGATTTTTTTGTTAAGATGTGTCTCTTGAAAGCTTTTTGAAAAGTAATTTCTCCTGTACCGGTTACTTTAAAGCGCTTTTTGGCGCTGGAGTTGGTTTTAACCTTTGGCATTATAATATTTTTATTTTTACACCCTGCTGGCGTCCCGAACAGACGGGAACTTATGGAGCCTTGTGGGCAATATGTTTTTTAGATGTTATTACATCAGCATAAACACAAATGCTTAATGGGGTGCAAAAGTAATGGATTTCAATAAATTTACCAAGAGAAAAACAGTAAAATATTACCAGTTCTCTTCTTTCTTCCTGTCAGTACTGGGGAAGAATTTTTCAAGCCAATGCATATGATTGGAGATTGGACCTTCCATTTTATGGGTCCTGTCATCTATGGTATTATCATGAAGCACTTCGCCAATTTGTAATGATGCAGGCAGATGCACTAAAATATTATGGCGTTGATCTGCAAGAAAAGTTTTTACATCAGTTCCTGCAGGTTGAGTAGATAAGCTATTTCTAATTATATGCAGCGCTTCCCATGCAATTATTTCCATTCTATCAGCAGTATATTTAGATGTGTTACCCGTATAAGAAGCAACTTTGTCAATTACTGATTGTGTTGTTTTACCAAAGATTGTCTTTAAAAGTTTTTGATGCAATTCACCTTTCAGTAATTCGGTATTAGCTTCTTCAGTTCTGCTGTATTTATATAAGCCAAGTAGAACAACGGGAATGGCTGCCTGTGGTAAATAATTCTGAACAGAAATGTTTTTAGATTTTTTTACTTCCTGCGTGTTTGGATCTATTTTTTGTAACTCAGGAAATCCTAATTTTTTTTGTATGGTTTCTACAAGATTTATAGCCATAAAAAATTACTGATTAGTTATTACTTTTTTCTTTTGACTTTTTGGTGCGAAGATGGCGAACATTCTTTTACCTTCCAGTTTAGGCATACTTTCTAAAGTTCCAAGATCAACAAGCCTCTCGGCAAATTTTAACAGCAGCAACTCTCCTCTTTCTTTAAACATAATTGCTCTGCCTTTAAATTGAACATATGCTTTTACTTTATTGCCATCTTTTAAAAAGTTTTGCGCATGCTTCGATTTAAAATCAAAATCATGATCATCAGTGTTTGGCGTAAAGCGTATCTCTTTAACCTCAGATACTTTGCTTTTAGCCTTCATCTCTTTTTCCTTCTTCTTTTTCTCGTACAAAAATTTATTGTAGTCAATAATTTTACAAACCGGGGGATCTGCCTGCGGAGAGATTTCAACCAGGTCTAAGCCCTGCTCCTGTGCCATTTTTTGTGCTGCTTGTGTATCGTAAACACCTACTTCTACATTTTCTCCAACCAATCGTACCTGCGGTACTCTTATCATATGGTTAGTCCGGTGTTCCTGTTGTTGTTCTTTTTTGAATCTGGGATTAAATGCGCCTCTCGGTGCTCTTGGGGGAAATGCCATTAATTGATTTTAGTTTAACAATATTTATTTAGCCTCACCCTCGTTCCCTCTCCTTCAGAGAGGGAGATCGGGCAATTAATTTATTTTCTTCATTAATTCAACACATCATCATCTATCTCACTCTCATCCAAACTCTCAATAATCTTATAAATCCTAAAAATCATGCCTGCCTGCCGGTAGGCATGGTTCAGACAAATGCTCTTTTGCTTTCAACTTCTTCGTTCACCATCTCTACAAATTCTTCTAAATTTTTTGATCCTAAATCTCCTTTACCCTGTCTTCTTACAGAAATTTTTTCTTCATTCATTTCACGCTCTCCTATTACAAGCATGAAAGGAATTTTTGCAAGCTCGGCATCTCTTATCTTCTTACCTATCTTTTCACTTCTGTCATCAATCTCTGCACGAATATCTGCATTTTTCAATTTATTTAAAACATTTTCTGCATACTCCATAAACTTATCACTTATAGGAAGAATTTTTACCTGTACAGGTGCAAGCCATAAAGGAAATTTGCCGGCACAATGTTCAATTAATAACGCTATAAATCTTTCCATACTTCCAAATGGCGCTCTGTGTATCATTACAGGACGATGCTTTGCATTGTCTTCTCCAATATAAGTAAGATCAAATCTTTCGGGTAAATTATAATCAACCTGAATTGTTCCTAATTGCCACTTTCTCCCTATTGCATCTTTTACCATAAAATCCAGCTTTGGCCCATAGAACGCAGCTTCGCCATATTCAATAACTGTCTTTAAACCTTTTTCCTCTGCAACTTCAATAATTGATTGTTCAGCTATCTCCCAATTTTCATCAGTGCCAATATATTGACTTCTGTCTACTTTATCTCTTAAAGAAACCTGGGCTGTATAATCAGTAAAACTTAATGATTCAAAAACATACAATACAAGATCTATTACTTTTTTAAATTCATCTTTTACCTGCGACGGCATACAAAACAAATGTGCATCATCCTGCGTAAAACCACGAACACGGGTAAGCCCATGCAATTCTCCATGTTGTTCATAACGATACACTGTTCCAAACTCTGCTAACCTTAAAGGAAGATCTTTATAACTCCGTGGAGCAGCTTTATAAATCTCGCAATGATGCGGACAGTTCATTGGCTTTAAAAAAAATTCTTCACCTTCCTGTGGTGTTTTTATTGATTGAAAACTATCCTTACCATATTTTTCATAATGCCCGCTGGTAATATATAATTCCTTACGCCCAATGTGTGGAGTAATAACAGGAAGATATCCTGTTTCTATTTGAGCTTTTTGTAAAAAGCTTTGCAGCCTTTCTCTCAGCATTGCGCCTTTTGGCAGCCACAATGGCAAACCCATTCCTACTTTTTCTGAGAAAGTAAAAAGCTCCAACTCCTTTCCTATTTTTCTATGATCTCTTTTTTTTGCTTCTTCTAATAAAACCAAATACTCGTCTAACTCTTTTTGGTTTGGAAACGTTACACCATAAATACGTGTAAGCATTTTATTTTTTTCATCACCTTTCCAATAAGCGCCTGCAATGGCTGTAAGTTTAATTCCTTTTATAAAACCAGTACCGGGAATGTGCGGACCTCTGCACAGATCAGTAAAATTTCCCTGGGTATAAAAAGTTATTTCACCATCATTTAATCCGCTTAACAGATCGAGCTTATATTCATCACCTTTCTCTTCAAAATATTTTATAGCATCTTGTTTTGAAATTTCTTTTCTTACAAAAACATTATTTTGTTTGGCAAGTTCTGCCATCTTCACTTCAAGTTTTTTAAGATCATCTTCGGCAATAACATTATCTCCCAAATCAATATCATAATAAAAACCTTTTTCCAATGGAGGACCAACCCAAAACTTTACTCCGGGAAACATTCCTTCAACAGCTTCTGCCATTAGATGCGCAGACGAATGCCAGAATGTAGACTTTGCATTATCATCATCCCACATTAAAAATTTTATTTTAGCATCATTATTTATTGGACGTGTTGCATCCCATACTTCATTATTTACATCTGCTGCTAAAACTTTACGGGCAAGCCCTTCGCTTATTTGCCTTGCAATATCAAGTGCTGAAGAACCTTGTTCATATTGCCTTACAGCGCCATCTGGGAAAGTTATATTTATCATTAATTGTAAAGATTCAATTTTAAAAACAG
This sequence comes from Chitinophagaceae bacterium, assembly GCA_017882215.1. Lineage (GTDB taxonomy): Bacteria > Bacteroidota > Bacteroidia > Chitinophagales > Chitinophagaceae > Ginsengibacter. The sequence goes on from JADGPX010000042.1 coordinate 10,633, forward strand.
TATTTAGAGATGGCAAATTTAACGAAGTATTAGGCAAAGAAAGAATACGATTAAACGTTTAGGTTTTTATTTCCCTATATTTTTGTGTGAAAGGCATTATTAAAGCATGATGAAATTTTTTACTACTTTATTATTTTTATTGGTTTTGTGTTTTTCGATTCTTGCCCAACAAAAAAAAGTTACAAAGCCATTAGTTGGTAAAAAAGTATACACAAAAAAGTCTCCGATAAAATCCACTGCTAAAAAAACTTTAAACCTGCCTGCCCCCACCGCTTATAGAAATGTTGAAAAGCAATTTAGTTTTAACGGGCAATGGAAAGGAGGCTTTGTTGATAACAGCACCAGTTTTATTGGTTGGGGTGGCGAGAGAATTGATTATGTTCTGGAACTGGAATCTCACGGCTCCGAAGTAACAGGTTATTCTTACACATATTTTACAGAGGAGGGTAAACGATATTATACAATCTGCAAATTAAGAGGCACGTTAAACAAAGCAACAAAGGAAATAATTGTTACAGAATTTGAAAGAACAAAATATAATACTCCTCCTGATTTCAGCAATTGTTTTCAAACACATAAACTAAAGTATGTAAAAGAAAACAGTGATACAGAATGCCTTCAAGGCACATGGATACCTGCACCTAACCAAAGCGGTAATTGTGGGTATGGAAGAACCAGTTTGGCAAGAAGGATTGTAAAAACAAATTCTTCCTCAGATAAATCAAAAGTATATGTTTCGCCTGTACAGAAAAATCAGTCTTTCAGGGATATGAACAGAGCAACTCAAAAGCCAATTGCAAAACAAACCAAGCCTGTCACTAAGGGTCAAAATAAAAAGCCGGTAATTACATCTAAACCTCCGGCAATTAAAAATAATGACCTGGCAAAAAAAAATATAATAAAAAAAGATACTCTTATAATACAACAGGTACCTGTTACAAAGCCACCGGTAAAAAAGGAAGAGCTGGTAATGGTACCGGATCTAAAATTTGAGCAAAGAGTGAATACAGTTCTTAAAACAATACCGATACAAAATGAAACCTTCACAGTTGATTTTTATGATAATGGTGAAATTGACGGGGATTCCATCTCTGTTTTTTTTAATGGAAAATTATTGTTGTCACATCAAATGCTTTCTTATAAACCTATTACACTTAAGTTAACTGTTGATCCTAACATAGCCGTGAATGAATTGGTGATGTATGCCGAAAATCTTGGTGAGATACCACCCAATACAGCTTTAATGATCGTTCATGATGGTGAAAACCGCTATGAGACAAGAATTGAATCTGATCTGGGAAGAAATGGTACAATAAGATTTTCCTATAAACCTAAACAAACTCCTTAGATCGCGGAATTGAATCGCTATTCCATTTATACGTTTTCCATGCCCACAACAAAACACCGCTAATAATATTGAGTAAATTATGATTTGAAAAATATGGCGGTATAAGATCTAAATATGCTTGCCGATGCCAAAAATGATTACTACCTGCAACAATGTAAAAAAACTACAAACTATTGTATTGTATCTTTTATTTCACCACAGTGCAGCATTGTACCTTTATATTCAGGATGATTTTTACCTAAGTAGGGATTTATGATTTCTTCTGTATTGCTTAGCCAGCTTGCATCCTTGCCTTCTCCAAAAGCCATAGGGCAGTTTTGCCAATATAACTTTACGCCTTCGTAATGAATAGTTTTTAAAAGAGGAAAAAGATTTTCAGAAACCATCCTGAAATCCTGCCTCATCTCTGTAATATCAGTTTCTTTTAAAATTGCGTTTGCATTAGATATTATATCTCCTATTAATAATTGTGCAGATTGAAAAATACCTGTTGTATCTTTTTTTAGCTCATCAATTTTAATACTATCAATAGCTGCAATTAATTTTTTTTCCTGCGCTTTTATTTTTGTGGTATCAGCATTTACGAATGCTTCTTTTAAAGAAAGATATTCTGTAACAACAGCCCCCACGCTTTTATTAAATTCACCGGAATGTTTACCCACTTTTAAAGGCTGCTGCTTAGGTCCATCGTTATGAGATTTATCTTTAAAAAATATCCACCAGGCGCCAAATACCAACGCAGCAATAAATAGAATAGCCAATAATTTTCTCATATTGATAATGTTTTTGCAAAGGTAAACATAAAAGGTAACCGCTTATAATAGTTCACAGGCATTTTCAACTAAATACAACTTAATTTTGCCGCCTCAAATAAATTAGATGCTTTTAGGTTTACAAAATGTAACATTTGAATTTGGTGCCCGTGTAATTGTTAAAGATGCTACATGGCATATACAATCCAATGAGCGTATTGGTTTGATTGGTTATAACGGCACAGGAAAATCAACCTTATTAAAAGTTTTTACAGGGCAATACCAGCCTTCTGCAGGTACTGTTGAAAAAAGCAGAGATACAACTATTGGATTTCTTCACCAGGATCTTTTAAGCTTTGATACAGACGATTCCATTTTGCAGGTTGCATTAGGTGCATTTGAAAAAGTGCTTCAGTTAGAAAAAGAAATTGCGGAAATGGGAATTGAACTGGAAAAAAGTTCTGATGAGGACCTGGCTCATAGATATGCCGATAAACTACATGAACTGGAAATACTCGATGGATATAGTATTCATCATAAAACTGAAGAGATACTGCAGGGACTTGGCTTTGCGAACGCTGATCTGCAACGTCCTTATAAAGAATTTAGCGGAGGATGGAGAATGAGAGTTCTTCTCGCAAAAATGATATTAATGCATCCTGATGTTTTGTTACTCGATGAGCCGACAAACCATCTTGACCTTCCATCAATTGAATGGCTTGAAAAATATTTGCAGCATTACCAGGGTGCAGTTGTGATCGTATCTCACGATCGTTATTTTTTAGACAGGATGGTTACTAAAATTGTAGAGCTGTACCAGCAGGAACTGCATTTTTACACAGGTAATTATTCCTATTACCAGCAGGAAAAAGCACAGCGTATTGACATACAAAAAAAGGCGTATGAAAATCAGCAGGACTTTATAAGACAGCAGGAAAGATTTATTGAACGCTTTAAAGCAAAGGCATCCAAAGCTGCGCAGGCACAGAGTGTAATGAAGAGGCTTGATAAAATTGAAAGGATTGAGAATACAGAGCTCGAACGTCCAAACATGCGTATCAATTTTGCTATTGATAAACAACCAGGAAGAACTTTATGTACGTTGAAAAATGTTACCAAAAAATTCGGGAATGTAAAAATTGTTGAGCATGCCGGCGCCGAAATAAATCGTGGTGATAAGATAGGATTAATTGGTGCTAACGGAAAAGGTAAGTCCACTTTGTTACGAATTGTTGCAGGCACTGAAACTTTTGAAGGTGAAAGGATATGGGGGCATAACGTTGATGATGCATTTTATGCACAGCACCAATTAGAAGTTTTGAATTTAAACAATGATGTGTTAGAAGAAATGAAAGGTGCCCGCAGTGGCAAAACCGATCTGGAATTAAGAAGTCTGCTTGGATGTTTTTTATTTAGTGGTGACGATGTTGAAAAAAAGATAAAAGTATTAAGTGGTGGAGAAAAAGCAAGAGTAGCGCTTGCAAAAACCATTGTAAGCAAAGCAAACTTTTTATTGCTGGATGAACCCACGAATCATTTGGATATTCATTCGGTTGACTTGCTGGTAGAGGCTTTGAATAAATATGAAGGCAGTTACATTTTGGTAAGCCACGATCGTTATTTTGTAAACCAGACCTGCAATAAAATCTGGGAGATAGAAGATTATAAAATAAAAGAGTTTGTCGGCAATTTTGAAGAATGGGAAGAATGGAAACAGCGGCAGGCAAAAGCAGCAAATGAAAAAGAAAAAACTAAAGTTGAAAAAATATTAGCTCCTCAAAAAGAAATAAAAGTTGAGACAAAAAATAATAATCGGAAAATTAGTATTGATAAAGATGTAAAAAAAGAATTGCAAAAAACACAACGACAATTTCAACAACTGGAAGAAAAAATTGCATCGCTTACCAAACAAAAAGCTGAACTCGAAAGTACTTTATCTTCTTATGAAATTTATACTAACAACACAAAATTTGTACAAACAGAAGCCGATTACAAAAAAGTTTCAGAGCAATTACAAAAAGCAAATGCAGAGTTTGAAATTGTATTTGAAAAGATGATGGAAATGGAAGGGAAATAAGATCAATAACTGAATGTTTAATTCACTCTTAGCGTAACTGATACTACCATATTCAATGGTTTGCTTGTTATCCGCCGCATTTTACCATAAATATTATATGTAATATCAGAACCCTTTAAATAAGCTAATAATTCCGGGCTGTTAGTTGGGGTAGTAGTAATTGAAGACGCATAAGTATCAGGAAAAGTCATCGAGAAAAGTTCTGTGGGATTGTTATTAGTGTTTGATTGCAATGTTACCCGGGCACTTTCAAAATTAGAAAGGTTATTAAGCTGATCTGCATTGGTGATATTGATGCTAATTTGCTTAACCTTAATAGAGCTAACAGCATTCACACCAAAAACACCGGCAGTATTTGCCTTTACAATACTATCTAAATTAAAGTGAAAGGAAAAATTGCCTAATGGAATTTCATTTGAAGTAACAGCGATAACAGTTGGTATAGTTACCTGAACTTCAGGAACGTTTACATCTAAGCCTTGAAATATTGCAGCAACTAATTTTTTGCAAGATGAAAATTCAACTAACAATATAAAAGCTGCAAAAATGGTAATAAGTATTTTTTTCATAGTTTTTGTTTAAGCCCCGAAAATAAACCATATCAATAGGAAGGGTAATTAAAGTTTTACTCTGCATAATTTCAACAAACATGCCACAACAGCTTTTCTTATTTGATCAAGTCTCCTGTCGTTTCAAATCTTATTGCCAAACGCTAATGCCGAATACAAAATTGTGTTTAAAAATAAAAGGATCGAAGTATTAGCAAATCAAATGAAGTAATCATGCATAATTGCCTGCGATTATCTATTACTTTATATTTGCATCCCAAAGTTTTGGTATTGGTCCGGTAGCTCAGTTGGATAGAGCATCAGCCTTCTAAGCTGAGGGTCATTGGTTCGAATCCAATCCGGATCACTAATTAAAAGCCGGTTTATGCCGGTTTTTTTAATTAAAACAGATAGATTTAAAAAAGTTAGTAAATTGATAAGCTCAAAAAAATTTAACGATGAATATTAATTTTAAAAACACATTCATAGCGGCAGTCGCCATTTTTTTATTAAGCTTTATTCCTCCTGATAAAAAAAGAAAATTTATTGATCCTGCAAATATGGATATGTCTGTAAAACCGGGAGATAATTTTTTTATTTATGCAAATGGAAACTGGATAAGAAAAAATCCTGTGCCTGCTTCAAAAACAAGGTGGGGATCTTTTGGAATAATTGATGAAGATAATACCAACAGGCTGCACCAGTTAATGGAAGATGAAGCAAGAAGTTCTGCACCTGATAAATTTAGACAGGTCGGCAATTATTATTTAAGCGGCATGGATAGTGTTACTATTGAAAAATCAGGGTATCAGCCTCTTCTTCCCCATCTTGAAAGAATAAATAAGCTTAAAACTGTTGATGATATATTAAACGAAATGGCTTATGAAAGAGTGAATGGTATTCTTCGCCGTGGTCGGTCTTCTCTGCCTGGCTTTTTGTAGCCAGGCGGGATGACCGATCACATATAAAATTACTTCATCCAATGTGTAAGAAATCTAAAAT
>JADGPX010000043.1 GCA_017882215.1 Chitinophagaceae bacterium
TATGGCTTCAGCATCTTTTTTAAAATTTTTTCTTCCAAAGGATAAAGTTTTTTTTCAATTGTTTGAAGGCGTTGCAGAAACAGTGATGCAGATGGGCAATAAATTAAAAGAAGTGGTAAAAGAACCTGACTTTGAAATGAGAGCTGTGTATATAAAAGAAATTGAGGATATGGAACATACCAATGATGATTACACGCACAAAATATTTACGGAGCTAGGCAGGAATTTTATCACACCTTTTGACAGGGAAGATATTCACTCGTTAGCCTCTGCTCTTGATGATGTATCTGATTACATTTATGCAACAGCAAAAAAAATAAATTTTTATAAAGTAGATCCCAGCGATATTGGCATACAAAAATTAAGTGAATTGATAAGCAGCGCCTGCGCCGAAGTGCAAAAAGCTATTGGGGAATTGCGTGATATGAAAAACTTAAGACGTATCACTGATTCTATGGTGCTTATTAACAGTATTGAAAACCAGGCGGATGATGTGTTTGATATGAGCATTGAAAGATTATTTGAAACGGAACCTGATGCAAAAGAAGTGATAAAGAAAAGAGAGATATACCAGGTGATGGAAATTGTAACTGATAAATGTGAAGATGCAGCGAATGTAATAGAATCAATTATTATTAAATACGCATAAAATCAATTCGATAATTAGCTAATTGGCTAATGTGCTAATAAGTTCAAAGAATTTTAGAACCAATCTGTTTAGCACATCAGCAAATTATCACATCAGCAAATTAGCATATGGCCTTTCTTATTATCATTATAGCCCTTGCATTAATTTTTGATTATATCAATGGCTTTCATGATGCTGCCAATTCAATCGCTACAATTGTTTCAACAAAAGTATTAACGCCTTTTCAGGCGGTTCTTTGGGCAGCGCTTTTTAATTTTGTTGCATACTTTATTTTTAAAGATCACGGCGTTGCCAACAGCGTTGCCAAAACAGTAAAAGCAGAATTTATAACACTGCAGGTTGTTTGCGCCGGACTTATTGCATCTATTCTTTGGAATTTATTAACCTGGTGGTCAGGTATTCCATCTTCATCTTCACACACATTGATAGGAGGATTTGCAGGGGCAGCAATTGCTCATGCAGGTATACATTCAGTTAACTGGAATGATCCGGTATTTAAAACAATTGGATTTATTTTTATCGCTCCTCTTGTTGGTATGGTAACGGCATATGTTATTTCTTTATGGTTTTTAAATTCATTTAGAAAAGGCCCTGTACCAAAAATTATTTCTGCTCTCGTGATTCTATTGGTTATTCTTTTTTTATATAAAACCATTGAATTTGATAAACAGGCGCTTGATAAGAAAACACATTACACCACTTACATTTTGCAGGTTCTATTTTATACCAAAAATTTTAAATGGATATTGATGAGTGTTATTCTTATTACCATGGCCATTTTTACTTTTTATTTAAATTCACTTAATACAGTACGGGCAAATCATTGGTTTAAACGCCTGCAGCTTTTATCATCTGCCATTTTTAGTATTGGTCATGGCGGTAATGATGCGCAAAAAGTAATGGGAATTATTATGGCTGCGTTAATTGCTTATGACAGTAAAAAATATAGTTTAGATCATATGGTTTTTTGGGTTCCGCTTGCATGCTATACTGCCATTGCATTTGGCACGCTTACGGGAGGATGGAAAATTATAAAAACAATGGGTACACGTATTACCAAAGTAACTCCTTTTGAAGGCGTAGCTGCAGAAACAGCAGGCGCTCTTACTCTTTTTATAAGCGAAGCTTTAAAAATTCCTGTTAGCACTACGCATACCATTGCAGGCGCTATTATTGGTGTAGGCGCTACTAAAAGGCTTTCGGCGGTGCGTTGGGGTATAACTGTTAACCTGCTTTGGGCCTGGGTATTAACTATTCCTGTAAGTGCAGGACTTGCAGCTTTGATTTATTTCTTAGTCTTTCATACATAACAATTTTTGTATTAATTACTTCTTCATCTTAAGGTATAAGTATTTTTTTCTTTCTTTGCAGGATGAAGAAGATATTAGTTACCGGAGGTTGCGGTTACATAGGAGCTCATACAATTGTTGATCTGATAGAAAATGGATTTGAGCCAATTTGTGTTGATAATAATTCAAGATCAACACCAGTATTATTAGAAGGGATAGAAAAAATTACAGGTAAAAAAGTTAAGAACTATAAAGTAGATCTCTGCAGTTTTGATGAAACACATGCAGTTTTCCAGGAGAATTCTAATATAGAAGGGATCATTCATTTTGCGGCTTACAAAGTAGTTGGAGAATCTGTACACGAACCTTTACTTTATTTTGAGAATAACCTGCTTTCTCTTATAAACATTTTAAAATGTGTAAAGGAATTTCAAGTTCCCTATTTTATTTTTTCCTCGTCATGTACGGTGTATGGCAATCCCGATGAAATTCCTGTAACAGAAAGCACACCACCAAAACCTGCAGAATCACCTTATGGATACACTAAACAAATGGGCGAGCAAATTGTGAGTGAAACCACAAAAACCATATTTGCACAAAGTATTTTATTAAGATATTTTAATCCTGTTGGCGCTCATCCTTCAGCATTTATTGGCGAGATGCCATTGGGTAAACCGGAAAATCTTGTGCCTGCCATTACGCAAACTGCAATTGGAAAATTGCCGCAAATGAAAGTGTATGGGAACGATTATCCAACACGTGATGGCTCATGTGTACGTGATTATATACATGTTTGCGATATTGCTCATGCACATACATTGGCATTGCAATATCTTATAGATCATAAAAATAAAAGCAGGTGTGAGGTTTTTAATTTAGGTACCGGCAATGGCGTAACCGTTTTGGAAGCAATAAAAGCATTTGAAAAAGTTAGTGAAGTAAAATTAAATTATGTAATAGGTCCAAGGCGGCAGGGCGATGTTGTTGCTGTATATGCTGATAATAAACTTGCCAGGGAAAAACTAGGATGGAATATTCAATATTCATTGGAAGATATGATGTCTACCGCATGGAAGTGGGAGCTTAAATTAAAAGAGGATGAAACAATGCATAATAATCCAAATTTTCAAATGAACTAATGCAGGTATTGTAAGTATGGATTAGATACACTTGATATTGTTGCTGCTGCAGAAAGAGTAATGGCTAAAAGGTAATTCATTACAGAAGTTGCCAGTTTTATATTTTTTAACCTCTACGATTTATCGTAGGGCAACATCTTAAATGGTTAAAAGGCTTTAGCCCCAAACCTGCCTGCCGGTAGGCAGATCATGGCTGAAGCCATTCTTATTTCGGTTTTTTTCTCCATACTGAAGCATGGAATTAGTACATTTTACAATTAGCAACTTGGGTTAATTAATTAAATACTGCATTAAACTTTAATTTTAAAAATCAATCTTACCGATTCGTTTTTTATTTTTACCTCTGATATCAATAATTATTTATGTCTGTTCAGCAGGATGATAAAGAACTTTTATACCGGTTTAAGAATGCGGATACCAAAGAATCAGCCTTTACGGCAATTTTAAAAAAGTACCAGGAAAAATTATATTGGCATATACGCAGAATGGTAATAGATCATGATGATGCTAATGATGTTTTGCAAAATATGTTTATCAAAGTATGGAAAGGGCTGGAAAATTTTAGAGAAGACAGCCAGTTATATACCTGGCTTTATCGTATCGCAACCAATGAATGTCTTACTTTTTTAGAACAGCAGAAAAAAAGAAACTCTGTTTCGTTAAATGATATGGAAAATGGTTTGGAAAATAAACTTAGAGCTGATACAAATTTTGATGCAAACCGTTTGGAATGGAAACTTCAGTTGGGCATACAGCAATTGCCTGAAAAGCAAAGAATTGTATTTAATTTAAGATATTATGATGAGATGCCCTATGAGGAAATGAGCAGGATATTGGATACGAGCGAGGGGGCATTAAAAGCAAGTTACCATCATGCTGCAAAAAAAATTGAAGAATTTATATTAAATAGCTAAATTGGTTTAAACTTTTAAGTAATATTTATGTCTATTAACCGATGAAATTCTCAACAGAAATATCTGAAGAACTGAATAATATTAGTTCCTTACTGGCAGGGATAGAGAAAAAGAATATTTTTTCTGTTCCTGATGGATATTTTAATGTGCTGTCAATTGGTATCTTAAAAAAGATAAACAATAACGCTGCTGAATTCAAAATTGATAAATTAACAGTACCTGAAGGGTATTTCGAAAATTTAAGCACATCTATATTGAGCAAAATAAAATTGCTTCACGATGATCCTGCACAGGAATTAAGGGCGTTGTCTCCAATGCTTTATTCAATTCAGAATGAAAATGTTTTTGAAGTTCCGGTTGGTTATTTCAGAAATTTACAAGATGATATTCTAGGTAAAGTAATTACTAAGCCTCAAACCAAAGTAGTTGAAATAAAGAAAAGGAATACTGTATGGAAATATGCTGCAGCAGCAGTATTAACGGGGGTTATAGGCTTAAGTTCATTAATTATTTTTAATACATCCCCGCAATCTGCAGTTAGTAAGACTAATGAGTTATCTGTATCATCTTCTATTCAAACAGCATCTCAATTTAAAAACGAGCAACAGATAAATGCGGCTATAGCTACGTTATCAGATGACGAGATCATTAAATATCTTGAAAAAACGGGCAATGATGCTGATAATGAAGTATTAACTTCAAGTATTGATGAAAAGGTATTGCCGGCTCAGAAAGATTATTTATTGGATGAACAAACATTAGATACTTATTTGAATAACATAGATAAAAAAGGTTCTCAAAATTAAAGGGCGGAATAATGAAACGATTTTTACTTATAATGATTATTTCTTTTACAAGTTTTGCTTCTCTGCAAGCGCAGGAATATAACAGAGAGAAAAGAACAGAAAAAATACAGGCATTAAAAATTGCCTTTATTACACAAAAACTGGATCTTACTGCAGATGAAGCACAACGATTTTGGCCTGTTTATAACCGCTACGAAACTGAAATAAGACAGGTAATGACAGATAACAAAAGCGTAGGTGATGCAATAGACAATGAAGAAAAAGTTTTAAACGTAAAGAAAAAATATAAGCCGGAATTTATAAAAGTTATCGGGCAACCCAGAACAAATACACTTTTCAATGCTGAGAGAGAATTCAGAGGCGTTTTAATGCGTCAGCTAAAAAATAAACAAGGTCAGCAAAACCGATAATTCCCTCATCAGCAGCAGTATAATAATTAGCCTCTATATTAATTTTTCAGAAAAACTTGTATAATATAAAAATTCTCCTATTTTTGTTGCTAGGTGTTTTTCATAGGTTAGCAACGGCCGGCCCTTTTTAGGGCAGGCCTTTTTTAATTTTTAGAATTTAAACACCGGTGATTTGATATCGTGGTAGAATAAAAACACCCATTTTTCACGTTCCCCCTGCTCTCTCCATTGTTGCCTTAATTGCATTGATTTATTACCATCATAATCATATTTAGCTATAAACTTATTCTTCATTTGTTGTAACTGAGGAGCCACATCGCCTCCAAAAAATATCTTTTCCTCATTTTCTTTAATCCCAAAAACCTGGTGATATGGGCAATGAGCTCCGGTAACTTCATATTTAATATAATCATCTATTATTCCATTGCCTTCAATAAATTTTACCTGGGATGAATTTTTGAGCATTTCAAAATCTTCAATGATGTATGAAGATCTTGCATTTTCAAAGGCAAAATCAAACTCCTGTTTATTTATGTAATAAGTTGCATTAGCAAAACTTAAAACTCTTTGCCCATTCTTTTGGTAACTTATCCCTCCTGAATGATCTTTATGTAAATGCGATAGCAAAACTTTTGTTACATCTAAGGGATCAATACCATTGTTTAATAAATTTTGATGTATTTGTAATACTCCGTTTGCATTTGTAAAGCCTAAGCCGGTATCTAACAATAAAATGTCTCTTGATGTTACAATAACAAAAGGCTGAATTTCTACTAATAAACTTCCAACATTTCTTTCCCGCAATTTATCTTTTTGAAGATCGAAAGGAATCAACTGCTTTGTTTTGTCAACAGTAAAAGCGCCTTCGCTAAGTGGTATAATTTTCATTTGGTTAAGATCAAACTGTATTTAATTTTAAATGGCTGCGTACTAAAAATATCATCCACATCATACTTATTAAAAACAGCATTGCAGTAAATTGATGTGCCAAGCCAAACCATACAAGGTTATTTCCAAAAGGCGATCTTATTACAGTGAGAATACCAAGCACAACCTGTATCAAAATAAAAAACAACGGCATCCATTTGGTTTTATTAAAAAGATCATTGCCATTAAATTTTCTTGCTTTTATCGTCCAGATAAAAACCAATATCGTTAGTAAATATGCCAGGCTTCTATGTATTAGCTGGATGGTAATTTTATTTTCCACAAGGTTTTTCCACCAGGGAGATAAATTATTTATCTGGTCAGGTACCATCATTCCATTTATATCAGGCCAGGTAGGTGCAGCAGTTGCAGCCTTTAAGCCAGACATGAATGCTCCGTAAATAAGTTGAATAACAAGAATGCAAACAATAGTTATAGCAAATTTTTTCAACGAGGAATTTATTACCAGTTTTTCTTTTGGTATTAATAAACTTAATGCAAACCAAAATGTGTAACAGAGTAAAACAAGTGCTGCAATAAAATGCGTAGCCAATTGTATATGCCCAACAAACATTTTTTCAGGTACAAGGCCGCTCTTCACCATTATCCACCCTACAAGCCCCTGCAAAGCGCCTAATAAAAATAAAATGATCATAGGAATGATCATCTCTTTTTTAAATTTTTTTCTTATTAAGAAATATACAAAACCCACCAAAAACACAATTCCTAAAAGCCTTGCCCATAATCGATGAAACCATTCCCAAAAAAAGATGAACTTAAAATCGTTTAAAGTAAAATCAGCATGTATGTACCTGAATTGATCTGTGTTTTTATATTTATCAAATTCAGCCTGCCACTCTACAATATTTAATGGAGGAAGAATTCCTGTTAATGGCTTCCACTCTGTAATTGATAAACCTGATTCCGTAAGCCTGGTAATTCCCCCAAGCAAAACCTGGATCATTATCATTGCTACACCAATCAATAACCATATTGCTATTGGTTTTGAAAAAGATTTATCCAAAGAATGCTGCATAAGCAAAGTTATCTGTATCTCATTAAACTTTATGTTGATAATTATTTAAGCATAATATTTTTCAGATAATTATTTTTGATAAAAATTTTTATTGCTTCTTCCCTTTTTTCATAATAAATTTTGCGAAGCCGGTTTAGATGAAGCCGGCCGCGGATGCTTTGCCGGACCCGTGTTTGCGGCTGCCGTTATTTTACCAAAAGATTTTTACCACCCTGCTTTAAATGATTCAAAGCAAATGAAAAAAGAAGACAGAGAGATGCTTCGTCCTATTATTGAAAAAGAATGTATTTCATTTTCGGTTGCAAAAGTGGATAATGAAGAAATTGACAGAATAAATATTTTACAGGCATCTTTTAAAGCGATGCATATCTCTCTTAATAAACTAAAATATAAACCTGAGTTTTTGCTGATAGATGGCAATCGGTTTAAAAAATATAAAGACTATCCTCATCGTTGCGTAATTCAGGGTGATGGCATGTATGCTTCTATTGCAGCGGCAAGTGTGTTAGCAAAAACTTACCGGGATGAGTACATGCAAAAGCTGCATAAAAGATTTAAAATGTACGCATGGAAAACAAATATGGGATACGGAACTCCAGAACACCGCAGCGCTATTGAAAAGCATGGATTATGCAAGTATCACCGCCGTAGCTTTAATATTTTTGTAGAGAAATTTTCTGAGATTATTGCTGATGATACTGCAGAAGAAGTACAAACTATGCAACCCATTCTCCGGCCCCTTGCCTGATTATTTGCCATTCATCTGAAGTACAATCTATAATTGTAGATGGATTCATTCCTCCGGGGCCTCCGTCAATTACAAAATCAACCTTGTCGCCAAATTTTTCAAAAATAATTTCAGGGTCGGTATATTCTTCTACCATATCACCGGGCAATGATGCACTTAAAATAGGATTGTCCAGCGTTTCTAAAATCTGTTGGCAAATAACATTATCCGGCACACGAAGCCCAATAGTTTCTTTTTTACTTTTTAAAATTTTAGGCACCTGCTTACTTGCCGGTAAAATAAAAGTATATGGTCCGGGCAAATAATTTTTTAGCATGCGGTATAAAGGTGTATTAATGCTTTTGGTATAATCGCTGAGGTGGCTGAGGTCGCGGCATATAAAAGAAAGCTGTGCTTTTTGGGGATCTACATTTTTTATTTTACAGATTCTTTCAACTGCTTTTTGATGATGAATATCACATCCCAAACCATAAATAGTATCTGTAGGATAAATAATGATGCCGCCATCTTTAAGGCAGTCAGCAATTTGCTTTAGCAACCTTGGTTGCGGATTGTCAGGATGTAATTGGAGAAGCATACTGCAAAGTTTAATTAAAATATAATTAAGAATCCGGTAAAGCAAAAACAAGTTAATCAACTACATTTGCAGCGTTTTAATTTCAAAATATTAATCCAGTTTAAAAAATATCTATGTCTCTTATTGCACTTGGTACTATGGCGTTTGATGCTATTGAAACTCCCTTTGGTAAAATAGATAAAATTGTAGGAGGATCGGCTACATATGTTGCTTACGCTGCAAGTCATTTTTTTAAACCTATACAACAAATTTCTATCGTGGGCGCTGATTTTCCAGAGGAAGAAATGAATGAGCTTAAAAGCCGCGGCGTGCAATTAGATGGAGTGGAGGTTGTTCCTGATAAAAAATCTTTTTTCTGGAGTGGAAAATATCATTTGGATATGAACACAAGAGATACGTTGATCACTGACCTGAATGTGCTGGCAGATTTCAATCCAAAAGTTCCTGATACATACCAGGGAGCTGAATTTTTAATGCTTGGCAATTTAATGCCTCAATTACAAATTAGTGTTATAAAGCAATTGAAAAGCAGACCAAAATTAATTGTGTTAGATACAATGAATTTCTGGATGGATACCGCATTGGAAGATCTAAAAAAAGTTTTAACGATGATTGATGTGTTGTTAATTAATGATACTGAAGCAAGGCAATTAAGCGGCGAATTTTCTTTAGTTAAGGCTGCAAAAAAAATACTTGATATTGGTCCAAAATATCTCATCATAAAAAAGGGAGAACATGGCGCTTTGTTATTTTATGGTGATCACGTTTTCTTCGCACCTGCATTACCATTAGAGGATGTATTTGACCCTACAGGCGCTGGAGATAGTTTTGCCGGTGGTTTTATGGGACACCTTGCAAGAACAAAAGATATTAGTTTTGAAAATATGAAAACTGCCATTATTGTTGGTTCTGTAATGGCAAGTTTTTGTGTAGAAAAATTTGGACCGCAACGCTTAAAAGAAATTACCAAAGCAGATATTGATGTAAGACTGCAGGAATTTGTACAATTAGTGAATTTTGATATTGACCTCGTTTAATAATATTCTAAACCTTATATATGCTGGAAATAATTGCCCTGATTTTTCTTACAAGAGAAATTGGAAAAATTGCAGCCGACAAGGGATTAAAGCCGGGCACATGGAAAATATATACTGTGTTAGCATGGATTGCCGGAGAATTTATTGGGGCTATAATTGGTGTACTTATATTCGGAACCAATAATTTTTGGAGTGTTGTATTGGTTGCGATTGCCGGGGCTGTAACAGGATACTTTATCCTAAAAGCCAATCTTTCTAAAAGACCTGACCTGTTGGACGATGATATAAACCAAATAGGAATGCCATAAACGGTGGGTTTAGAAAGCCTTCGTGATTTTGTGTTACCACTTTCTTGTTTTATTTTTACATCACATTCAGGCGGATTTGTTTATTGTTCGGCCTGGATGCCCTAAGTTTTTAGGAAACCGAACTAATAAACGAAACCATTCTGTAATCTCTTCAGGATTTAAAAATTTCGTTTAAAAGTTTGTGTAGTATATTTTGTTTGTGAGCTTTCGCAGCTTTGGTCATCATCGTGGAGCCTGTTCAGAGCGTAGCGAAGGATCACTCACTTCAACCGCATACATAAATTCAACAAAAATGAAAAAGACAATTCAGGATTACTTAAAAGGAAGAATTTTAATTATAGATGGCGCAATGGGCACAATGATCCAGAGCCATAAGCTGGAAGAAAAAGATTACCGCGGAGAAAGATTTAAAGACTGGCATAAAGATGTAAAAGGCAACAACGATCTTTTAAGTATTACACAACCACAAATAATTGAAGAAATTCACAAACAATATTTAGAAGCAGGCGCTGATATTATTGAGACCAATACTTTCAGCAGCACTTCTATTGCGCAGGCAGATTATGATATGCAATCCCTGGTATATGAATTAAATGTAGCTGCCGCAAAATGTGCAAGAAATGCTGTGAACAAATTTTTGTCTTCACCCCTCTCCACTTGTGGAGAGGGGCAGGGGGTGAAGTTTATTGCCGGGGCTATTGGTCCTTTAAATAAAACATTAAGTTTATCTCCTGATGTAAACAATCCCGGTTACCGTGCAGTTACATTTGATGAAGTTGCAAATGCTTATTATGAGCAGGTGAAAGGATTAGTTGATGGCGGCGTAGATATTCTTTTGATAGAAACCATTTTTGATACATTGAATGCAAAAGCTGCCATCTATGCAATTAAAAAATATTTCAGAGATACAAAGCAGCATGAATTACCGATCATGATAAGTGGAACGATCACAGACGCCAGCGGACGTACATTAAGCGGACAAACTTTGGAAGCATTTTACATTTCTGTTTCACACGCAAAACCTTTAAGCATTGGTTTGAATTGTGCATTGGGCGCAAAAGAAATGCGTCCTCACATTGAGGAGTTAAGTCAGTTAGCAAGTTGTTATACTTCGGCGTATCCCAATGCCGGATTACCTAATGCATTTGGAGAATATGATGAACAGCCACACGAAACAGCACATATTATAGAAGAGTGGGCGGCAGAAGGATTTGTAAATATTGTAGGTGGTTGCTGTGGTACAACTCCCGATCACATTAAACATATTGCTGAACAGGTAAAAAATTATAAGGCCAGAGAATTACCGGTTGTTGAAGAAGAAATTTTTGCATAAGAATAATAATCATGAGCGATACGATACAGATCAAACCGTTTTTAAGATTAGCAGGACTTGAGCCTTTAGTGGTTCGCCCTGAAACAAATTTTGTGAATATTGGGGAGCGAACCAATGTAACAGGTTCTAAAAAATTTGCGAGATTAATACGGAGTGATAATTATGAAGAAGCGCTTTCGGTTGCAAGGCAACAGGTGGAAAGTGGTGCTCAAATTTTAGATGTTAACATGGATGATGCCTTGCTGGATGGTGAAAAAGCAATGACTACTTTTCTCAATCTATTGCAGGCAGAGCCTGACATTGCCAGGATTCCTATAATGATCGATTCTTCTAAATTCAATATAATTGAAGCAGGATTAAAATGTGTGCAGGGCAAGTGTATCGTGAATTCTATTTCGATGAAGGAAGGAGAAGAGAAGTTTATTGAGCAGGCAATAATCTGTAAAAGCTATGGCGCTTCTGTAATTGTAATGGCTTTTGATGAAAAGGGACAGGCAGATACAAAGGATCGTAAAGTTGAGATTTGTGAAAAAGCCTATAAGATACTAACAGAACAGGTTGGCTATGATCCGCAGGATATAATTTTTGATCCCAACATTTTTGCCATAGCAACCGGGATAGAGGAACACAATAATTATGGTGTTGATTTTATTGAAGCAACCAGGATAATAAAAGAAAAAATGCCACTTGCAAAAATTAGCGGTGGTGTAAGTAATGTTTCCTTTTCATTTCGTGGTAACGATACCGTTAGAGATGCAATGCATTCTGTTTTCTTGTATCATGCAATTAAAGCAGGAATGGATATGGGTATTGTAAATGCAGGACAGCTACAGGTATACGAGCAAATAGAACCACAATTAAAAGAGCTTTGTGAAGATGTGATCCTGAATCGTGATCCTGAATCAACAGATAAACTCCTTGCATTTGCTGAAACAGTAAAACAAAAAGGAAAGGCTGAAGTAAAAGATGAAGCATGGAGAAAAGAAGCTGTAGAAAAACGTTTAAGTCATGCCCTGGTAAATGGAATTACAGATTATATAGATGCTGATACAGAAGAGGCAAGATTGAAATATCCAAAACCACTGGATGTTATTGAAGGACCATTAATGGATGGTATGAATATCGTGGGTGATCTTTTTGGAAGCGGTAAAATGTTTTTACCGCAGGTAGTAAAAAGCGCAAGGGTTATGAAGAAATCTGTTGCCATTTTAACGCCTTACATAGAAGCAGAAAAAGAAGAACGCAGGCTTGCGCATGTTGCAGCAGGAACTAAAAATGAAGAAGGTGCAGGCGCTGCAAAAATTTTACTGGCAACGGTAAAAGGCGATGTGCATGATATTGGAAAAAATATTGTTGGCGTTGTACTGGGTTGCAATGGCTATGATATAATTGATCTTGGTGTGATGGTTTCTGCAGATAAAATTTTGCAAACTGCCAAAGAAAAAAATGTTGACATTATTGGCTTAAGCGGTCTCATTACGCCTTCATTGGATGAGATGGTTCATATTGCAAAAGAAATGAAGCGTCGGGATTTTGAGATCCCTTTATTGATAGGCGGCGCTACAACTTCACGCATGCACACGGCTGTTAGGATCGCTCCTGAATATGATAATGGTGTATTGCATGTTTTAGATGCCTCTCGAAGTGTAACAGCTGCGGGAAGTTTATTGAGTAAGGAACAAAAGCCTGATTTTCTAAAAGCGATAAAAAAAGAATATGATAAGCTTAAAGAAGATTTCGGCAATAAAAAATCTATAAAAAATTATTTGCCTTTTGCTGAAGCGCAAAAAAACGGCGCTAAAATAGATTGGAGAAATTTTACTCCTGTTACACCAACTTTTACCGGAACGAAAACTTTTGAAGATTATGATCTTAATGAATTAGAAAAATATATTGATTGGCAGCCGTTCTTTATTGCATGGGAAATGCATGGAAAATTTCCAGATATTTTGGCTGATAAAATTATTGGGCAAGAAGCCACAAAACTTTTTAATGACGCAAAAAATCTTCTTAAAAAAATTATGGAAGAAAAGTGGTTAGTAGCAAAAGGAGTAGTTGGTTTTTGGGAAGCATGTTCAGATGGGAAAGATAGTATTAACGTGAAATGTGAAACGTCAGATGTGAAACTTGAGTGTCTTCGTCAGCAAATAAAAAAAGCGCCAGGACAGCCAAATTTAGCTTTAGCAGATTTTATAAAACAATGCCCATCCCCACAAATTTCTATGCAAATGGCAGGTTCCACTAAAGCCCCTTCCCGAGGGGAAGGGGAGACAGATATTACTCTAAGAGAAACGGGTAACCAAGATGATTTCGATCTAAGTTCCCCCTTCGGGGGACAGGGGACGGATTACATCGGGGCCTTTGCTGTCTCAATTCATGGAATTGAAGAACATATCAAGAGGTTTGAATCACAGCATGATGATTACAATAAAATAATTCTTCAGGCTTTGTCAGATAGGCTGGCTGAGGCTTTTGCAGAATTACTGCACGAAAGAACAAGAAAAGAATTTTGGGGCTATGCTACAGAAGAACATTTAACTAAAGAAGAATTGATTGAAGAGAAATATCTTGGTATACGTCCTGCACCTGGCTACCCTGCATGTCCAGATCATACAGAAAAATATAAATTATTTAAATTGTTGAACGCAACAGAAAATGCCGGGATCATACTCACTGAATCTTTAGCCATGTATCCAGCTTCATCAGTTTGCGGATGGTATTTTGCCCATTCTGAAAGCAAATATTTTGGTGTAGGCAAAATAGGAAAAGATCAACTGGAAGATTATGCAAAAAGAAAAAATATACCTTTGGAAGAAATGGAAAGATGGTTAAGACCTAATTTGGAATAACTCAGTTTTATTCATTTAGATCATGTACTTTATTTAAAGTAATCTATCTCCTGATTTGACTGTAAGCTTAGGTGGAGTAACCAGTACATATATGTTCCCGGAAGCTGCACGCTCGACCTTTTTATGCCGATCTCCGGTCCAAGATCAATAGTGAGTTTATAGGCTGGCTTTCTTGCTTCAGGAAAATCCTTTACCTCAATAATTTTTCCTAAACGGATGTCTACTTTTTTAAAATCTTCATAAGTGATCATTCGAATTTTAAATTTGCTTGCATAAAAAAGCTGTTTCGCAAGTTAAGAAATGAGAGATAGTGTAATGTAAGAACTAAAAAGATTTTTTTTAAAATCAATTCTTATATAAATTGATTTGTAATTGAAGATTATTTCTCACTTTATTTTACCTCAAATGATTGTCCCCAAATACTTCTATCTCTTTTTTATCATTTTAATTGGTGGCTGCGTTGAAAAAAATAAGCTTAAGGGTAATGAGGAAAAAACCGAAGCTATAAGTAATGATACTATACCAGCTATTAGAAAAAATATAAGTAAAAAACCTGTTGCCACATACATTATACCCATGGGTGATCCAAAGCTTGATAGAAAGTTTGGTGTTGAAATTTATGAAACGTCTCAAACTTTCAAATACCTGCTTGTGATGTATTATGATGGAATCATAGAAAATGATACACTAACTGTTCCAAACTTTGGTATATGGCCTGTCATAAAAATAAAACCTGGCAAAGAAAAACTTTCCTGTATCATAAGTTTTTTGGATGTGAAAAATGAGCTAAGAGAATATAAAATGCTTTCTACAAAAAATGATAAACTTAAATTAATCGTACTAAAAACATACGCTGTAACTACCTATTCTAAATAAATTTTCTACCTCTTCATTCCTTCTAATTCTTTCTGCATTTTAAACATTTCATCACGCAATCTTGCAGCTTCCATAAAATCAAGGTCACGTGCGGCTTTTTCCATTTGTCTTTTGGTTTGAGAAATGGCTTTCTCCATTTGCGGAATGGTTTTGTATTGTTCCTGGCCTTCGGCTGCAACAGTTACTAATTCATCAACTGCATAAGGCGATCTTTCATCATAACCTTTTATATCCAGCACAGATGTCTGGCCCATTATCTGTGCAATTGATTTTTTTATTGTTGTTGGCGTAATGTTGTGTTGTATGTTATAAGCAATTTGTTTATCTCTTCTGCGGTTGGTTTCATCAATGGTTTTTTGCATGCTCTCTGTCATCTTATCTGCATAAAAAATTACCAATCCATCAATGTTGCGGGCTGCCCTTCCTGCAGTTTGTGTAAGCGATCTTTCATTGCGAAGAAAGCCTTCCTTATCTGCATCTAAAATGGCTACCAGTGATACTTCCGGAAGATCAAGTCCTTCTCTTAAAAGATTAACGCCAACCAATACATCAATTTCGCCGAGACGCAGTTCTCTTAATATTTCTACCCTGTCAAGTGTATGCACTTCACTATGAATGTATTTTGATTTGATGTTGATACGATGCAGATATTTATCCATCTCTTCAGCCATACGCTTGGTTAGTGTTGTTACTAAAACACGATCGCCTTTAGTTACCCTTTTATCAATTTCATCAAGCAGATCATCTATCTGGTTTATAGATGGACGGATTTCAATTGGTGGATCTAATAATCCTGTCGGACGTACAACCTGCTCTACCACTACACCTCCGCATTTTTCCAATTCATAATCTCCGGGAGTGGCGCTTACATAAATGGTTTGATTGAGCATGCTTTCAAACTCATTAAAATTAAGCGGGCGGTTATCTAACGCCGAGGGTAAACGAAATCCATAATCCACCAAAACTAATTTTCTTGAACGATCACCTCCATACATGCCACTAACCTGGGGAATGGTTTGGTGACTTTCATCAACAACACATAAAAAATCTTTTGGAAAGTAATCCAGCAAACAAAATGGTCTTGTGCCCGGTTCTCTTCTGTCAAAAAATCTTGAATAATTTTCCACACCATTGCAATACCCCAGCTCACGTATCATCTCAATATCATAATTCACACGTTCGCTGATGCGTTGTGCCTCTATATATTTTCCTGTGCTTTTATAATATTCGGTTTGCCTTGCGCATTCATCCTGTATCTCTGCTAAAATATCCTGCAGCTTATCTTTTGGAGCAATATATAAATTAGCAGGAAAGATGGCTGCATTATCTATTTTAGAAATTCTTTTTCCGGTACTTAATTCCAGTGTTTCGATGCTCTCAACTTCATCGCCAAAAAAAGTAACACGGTAACCATAATCCATGTAAGGAAGATTGATATCAAC
>JADGPX010000239.1 GCA_017882215.1 Chitinophagaceae bacterium
ATCAATAATTTCTAAGCTTCATTTCTACTCTTCTGTTCTTTGCTTTACCGGCTGCAGTTTTATTGGTTGCAATTGGTCTGTCGGGTCCAAATCCTGCAGATGAAATCCGGCTCTCATTAATGCCTTTGCTTACCAGATATGCTTTAACAGATGCAGCTCTGTCATTTGATAATACCATATTCTTTTCATGCGTTCCGGTAGTATCTGTATGCCCTTCTATATCCACTTTATAGCTTGGGTTATCCTGCAATATCTTAACTACATTATCTAAGGAAGGATAAGATTTAGCCAGTAACTTAGAACTGCCGGTTGCAAAGAAAACATTCCTTGCAGCAAGATTTACTTTTTCAATTATTTCCGGGGCAATTACAGGGCATCCAAAGTTAGATGCAGGGCCTGCTTCGTTAGGGCATTTGTCTTCTTCATCATTTACACCATCCTTATCTGTGTCAGGTACAGGGCATCCCTGGTATCTTGCCACACCCGGAACAGTAGGGCATTTATCTTCTTCATCATTAATACCATCTTTATCAGTATCGGGTATAGGGCAACCATGATATTTTGCCAGGCCCGGAACATCAGGACAGTTATCATCTTTATCTGCAATGCCATCTCCATCACGGTCAGGGCAACCATTTAATGAAGCCGGACCAGCCTGATCAGGGCATGCATCTAAACTATCCACAATACCATCACCATCACGATCTTTTGGAGGCTCAACAACCGGTATAATAACTTCTTTAGGCACTGCTGCTTCCCTGGCTTTGCCAATGTTACCGGCAATACCTATGCTATAATATAAATGAGATGCTGCCTGCTCAGTAACGGGAAGCCTGTATTGAGAATTAATAATAATAAAAGCTTCATCAAATAAGTTTATTTGTATACCAAAACCAATAGGTATAAATGCTGCATAGTGGCTTAAATATCTACTTGCGCCAACTCCAAAATCAGCAAACGGAACTACCCAATAATTATCGCTCAATAATTTCGCATTTACACCTGCTGTAGCTTCCATCAAAAAATTATTATTCGAAAAGGGCGGAACATTAGGTATTGGATAATTTACGAAAGATCCTCCCAGTGATGCTGCAAAATCAACATGGTTAGCAAGCCCCTTTAAATAACTAAGAGCTAGGCCAGGATTCATCCGTCCCGTTCTAAAAAGATTTTTTGATCTTATTACATTTGCTAAACCATTCTTTTTTATATCCGCAGCAGTTTGAAAGTCACTTAAAAAAAAGTTTACACCTAATGTAGACCGCTTACGATAGTCATCATTTTGAGCAAAAGCTGAGCTTGCAAACAATGTTACAGTTAAAACTGATAAAATTAATTTCTTCATAATGCGTTGAGTTTACTTATTCGGGCAAAAATAGTGGCTTAGTTTCAAAACAAGAAATTATTTACTCACATAATTATCACCTATCATCCGTGTATTTTTTAATAATGCTGTAATTTAAAATTAATAACCTTACTTGCGGCGAAGCTTTCCTAATACTTCAACTTTTACTTTTGTTACTCCCCTTGAAACAAAACCAAGTTTTTCTGCTGCGGTTTTAGAAAGATCTATCAATCGTTTATTTTTTGGATGAAGCCGGTCATTTATGTACACAATTACCGATTTATCATTTTTTACATTGGTTACTTTTACCCAAATACCGAGGGGCAGCACATTACAGGCAGCAGTTAATTTTACTGAGTTGAATTTATTACCATTTGCGGTTTGCCTGCCATTAAATTTATTTGCATAAAAACTTGCCAAACCATACTTAATAACTATTTCTTTTGGAGAGGATGTAGCTTTGGTTTTAATTATTGAAGAATCCTCACGTGTTAATGAATTTTTAGAATCCTGTGCTGCAAGTTTTTCATTTATAAAAATAAATATAAAGACAACAGTAAAAATAAAACGGATAAGTTTATGCATCAGCGATATTATCGTTATTCTCAAAACACCAATCTGTCACTGCTCTTTAGTCGTGCTCAAAATAAAGGATATTAATTAAAATAGATTTATTTGCCGGCAAAATATTTTTCTCTAAGCGTTTTATCTTCACCATAAATATCATCATAGAAAACAATTTTTCCATTTTTTCCCTCACAGGTAAAATACCGTATAGATAAGGGGATACGATTTTTTACAATAATTTTTTTTCTTTCTTTATTAGCTAACCATGTTTTTATAGAATCTGCATTATAGCCTGGTGAATTGCCGGGTTTCTGATTTATGCTGTCGTTTTCTGCAATATAAAAAGCAAGCTTTTCCCATTCCTGCACACGCACACAACCGTGGCTTAATGCCCTTACAGCATTTTTAAAAAGATACCGCTGATTTGTATCGTGAAGATAAACGCTGTAAGGATTATTAAAATTGAATTTTAAAATTCCCAAAGCATTGTCATCACCACTTCCCTGCACAATTTTGTAAGGAATGCCTTTGGTATATTTGGCCCAGTTAACTGAATATGGATCTACTGTTTCACCTTTCAGATCAACGAGGTGAAAACCTTTGCGTGCCAAATAACCGGGATCCCGTTTCATTGCAGGCAGAATATCTTTTTTAATAATACTGTTTGGGATTGTCCACCGCGGATAAGTTACCATATCTGTTATCTCGCTATTAAGTGTTGGGGTACGGGTTGCAGGCTTGCCAACAATAACTTTTGATTCAAAAACAATTGTATCATTTTCTACTACCCTCATATAATAAGCAGGCAGGTTTACCCAAATATATTTTACCGGGAGATGATCCGGCAATTGCTTGTAACGGTCAATATTAATTGCAATTCTTTTAAACTTTTCCGCATCGCTTGCGTTCAAACTCCTTACAAGTGATGATGTGATCTTTCCATCCGCTTTTATGCCCTTATGCTTTTGAAATTTTTTTACAGCATTGGCGATATGTGCAGAATCAACATGCTTAATTGCGGGATCTAAAGACCCGCTTTCCTGTAATCTTTTTTGTAAATTTTTTATAAATGCAATGGAATCTTTATTGGGATAAATAACATAGGTATATATTTTTCTATCCATGCTGTCAACAAATTTTTTAATTCCTTTTTTTAATTCAACATAACCTTTATGCTTTGGCTCAAGCGTATTAAAAAATGGAGTAAGAGATTTGTTCTCAATAACCGTATTTAAATTTTTTATAAAAAAATCGTTGGTTAGTGTTGTATTTGCAGATAATGAAATGCTGTCTGGCAGCAATCTTCCCTGTTTTAAATGTTTTGATATTTGCATAAAGGCATCACTAAGCATAAGCTCTGCTTTCGTCCATACATTTGCATCTGTTTTTGCTAAAGAATCCTCAGAGAGCATTGTTTTTAATGTTAGAAGATCTTTATAATGATAATCCGAAGGAAATAGTCCATACGCTTCGGAACCTTCAATAAAATTATATAATGAATCTGCTAATGGTTCCCATACTTCATTTTTACTCCAGATGTTTTTATAATTATTCTTGTGATAAAAAGAGTCAACAACAGCAGTACTACTGAGCTTTATTGAATCATTTATTTTTCCGTTATTTTCTATTGCGTATCGTAAAACAGCTTTAATATTTTCATTAACTTTATCATCCATCTTTGCAGGGTCTTCAACAATTTGTTTTTCAGTAGCTGCGTGTTTGCTTTTGCATGAAAAGATAGATACTAAAAAAATAGATAAAGTAAATATGAGATAAGCTTTTTTGTACAGAAACATACAGCAGTTAAAAATTAATATCTTAGTAAAAATTGTTTTGGCAAAACTTCTGTTTAAATATGACTGTTAAAATAAGATTTCAATTGCAAATATTCATAGTGTTTGCAGTAATATCTTTTTCCACATCAAATATTTTATTTGCCCAGGATACCATTTTGAATAAATATGGCTTATGGGTGATAAAAGAAAGCAGAACATTAAATTCTACTATAATGTCCGATAACAATAAACAAATGGTGGATATAAAAAAACTGATACCAAATATTATTCTTGATCTGCGCTATGCAACAACTAATAATTTTATGCATAGAAAATTGTACCCTGCGGTTACAACCACATATTTAAGATTACCGGCAGCAAAAGCTTTGCAGCGTGTAGAAACTGAATTAAACGAACTGGGACTGGGATTAAAAATATTTGATGCATACAGACCTTATTCCGTTACTGAAAAAATGTGGGAGCCTATAAAAGATGACCGCTATGTTGCCGATCCAAAAAAAGGAAGCGGGCACAATCGCGGCATTGCAGTTGATCTTACACTTATCAATTTAAAAACTAAAGAAGCGTTACCGATGGGTACGGGCTTTGATAATTTCAGCGATACAGCACACCAAACTTTTACTGCCTTGCCCGAAGAAATATTACAGAACAGAAATCTCTTAAAAAATCTTATGGAAAAATATGGCTTTAAAGCTTTGGAAACAGAATGGTGGCATTACAGCATACCCAATACAAAAGATTTTGAATTACTGGATGTGAGTTTTAAAAAGATGAGAAAATTAAATA
>JADGPX010000240.1 GCA_017882215.1 Chitinophagaceae bacterium
TAATGAAAATCGATCCCAAGCATTTCAACATAATAATCTGCCTTGCCTTGCAGCATTGGTAATTGGCTTATTGCACTAAATCCAAAATATAAAATGAGGCAGGCAAATGCACTTATTAAAAAAGCGATAACTGCATTACTTGTAAAGCCTGAGCAACATAATCCTATAGCAGAGAACACAGCTGCTAAAAAAATTAAGCCAATGTACGAACCGGCTATACCTCCTGAATCTATACCGCCACCTGCAGACAATGATTTTATAGTAAAAACATAAATTAATGTTGGTAATAGAGAGAAAAGAATTACGGTAAGTATGGCAAAATATTTACCAAGAACGATCTGCCATTTGGTTAAAGGACGGGTTTGTAAAATTTCAAAGGTCCCGGTTCTGAATTCATCAGAAAGAGAACGCATGGTAATTGCCGGAATTAAAAAGAGAAGTATCCATGGCGCCAGTTCAAAAAATTTATCAAGTGTGGCATAACCAAAATCAAAAATGTTACTGTCTTTTAAAACAAATAAGAACAAGCCATTCACCAGTAAAAATAAAACAATGGTAATATATCCTGTCAGGCTGCTGAAAAACTGGTGCAGCTCTTTTTTAGCGATAGAAAACATGCTGCAATTTAGCTTAAGAATAAATAAAAATGGTTTATAATACCTGTACATGCAGCATTTATTGCAGAGAAGTTGTCAATAGTATGGCTGACAAGTTTCAGACACCTCAAACCGCCTCTGCCTACCACAATTAATAATGAATCTTTGAGAAAGAAAATGTATTGCATGTTTTCAGGAAAAGCAATCTCTCTGATTTATAAATAGTTTACCGAAACCAACTGCAAAGCAAACCCCTTTTACAGGGGTTTGTGTATTTTAGTATGGATATTTTAAGATTAAGCATCGTAGTAAAAATCTTAATTATGAAACGATTAAAAATTGCCTGGCATGTATACTGCTACTTTTTTTGCAGTTGCAATTTCTCAAACTAAAAAACCTCCATTACCACCACTTCCGCCTCCGGAAATAAAAATGGAGAAAACCACAGAACCTCAAAAAGTAAAAAGTCCGGAATTAAATTATCCTCCAACACCACCAAAGCCAAAAGAGGATTAATTAAAAACAAAAGCCCTCCGAAAGATCGAAGGGCTTTAATATTTTGTAGCTAATAATTTTACACTGCAAAGCTTTCACCACAACCACAGCTGCGGCTTGCATTGGGATTGCTGAAATAAAAGCCTTTACCATTTAATCCATCACTAAAATCTAACGTAGTATTTACCAGGTATAAAAAACTTTTTAGATCAGTTACCACTTTTATTCCATTATCATCAAACTCCTGGTCCATTGGTTTTTTCTCATTATCAAAATCCATCTTATAACTCAAACCGGAACATCCACCACCAACAACACTTACACGCAAAAAATAATCATTGGCAGGAAGCTTTGCCTCCTCCATTAATTTAGAAACTTTTTGTTTTGCTTTATCGCTTACGTAAATCATTGCTTTGAGCTTTGAGCTATGAGCAGCTAAAAGCTAATTGCTCACAGCTCATGGCTGGTTTTTTAATGTACAACACTTTCTTCAAACCTGATCTTCTCCATACCGTTCTTTATACGGTAATCGTTGATGGCTGATTTAATCGCATCTTCTGCCAATACAGAACAGTGAATTTTTACAGGCGGAAGATTTAGTTCTTCCACAATATCCATATTATCAATCGTAAGTGCCTCATCAACGCTTTTACCTTTAAGCCATTCTGTAGCCAGCGAAGAAGAAGCAATGGCAGAACCGCATCCAAAGGTTTTAAACTTTGCATCGGTGATAACACCTGTCTCTTCATCAACCTGAATTTGAAGACGCATTACGTCTCCGCATTCAGGTGCGCCAACCAGCCCGGTACCAACATTTTTTTGACTCTTATCCAACGTTCCAACATTCTTTGGATTTTGATAGTGGTCAATTACTTTTTCTGAATATGCCATGTTTTTAGTTGCCCCTATCCCCTAAAGGGGGATTAAATCCTTCGGGACTGAAGGGATTTATTTTTTTACAAATTTATATTTAAAGATCTTAGTTTATTGTTGAATAAAGAACTAAATGTACAAGTGAGTGACACAACGATGATGAGTAAAGAATAAATGTTTGTCACCAAAAAATACAAAACACAATCTTCTTATTTATCTTCTCCATTTTCCTCCCCTTCGGGGAGGATAGGTAGGGCTTTTTAATGCGCTGCCCATTCAATTTTATTTAGATCTATTCCTTCTTTATACATCTCCCATAACGGGCTCATTTCTCTCAATCTTAAAACTGTATTACTTACCTGCTCAATTGTATAATCTATTTGCTCATCTGTTGTAAATCTTCCTAATCCAAAACGCAACGAAGAGTGCGCCAGATCATCTCCCAAGCCCAATGCTTTTAAAACATACGAAGGCTCCAGAGAAGCAGATGTACAGGCGGAGCCGGAACTAACTGCAATATTCTTATTAAATCCCATCATCAATCCTTCTCCTTCTACATATTTAAAAGAAATATTTGATACATGCGGAAGTCTGTGCTCACGGCTGCCATTCACATAAGCCTCTTCCAGTTTTAATAATTCGGTCTCCAGCTTATCTCTTAATTTACTGATGCGTTGAGTATCTTTTTCCATATCCAGCATGCACAATTCGCAGGCTTTTCCAAAACCTACAATACCCGGAACATTTAAAGTACCGCTACGCATTGCTCTTTCATGACCGCCGCCATCCATTTGTGCCGTAACTTTTACTCTCGGATTTTTTCTGCGGACATATAAAGCGCCAACGCCTTTTGGTCCGTACATTTTATGAGCGCTGAATGCCATCAGGTCAATACCATCTTTATTTACATTAACAGGAATTTTACCAACCGCCTGTGTGGCATCTGTAAAAAATAATGCTCCATGCTTTTTAGCAATAGCGCTTATTTCTTTTATAGGTTGTATAGTTCCTATTTCGTTATTGGCATACATGATAGCTACTAAAATTGTTGTTGGTTTTATTGCAGCTTCAAGTTCTTGTAAGTCAATTAATCCTTCCCTGTTTACTTCCAGATAAGTTACTTCACCGCCTAATTTTTCAATATGCTTACATGTATCCAGAACAGCTTTGTGTTCAGTGGTGGCTGTTATAATATGATTACCTTTTGATGCATACATTTCATACACACCTTTTAATCCAAGGTTATCACCTTCGGTTGCACCTGAAGTAAAAATAATTTCCTTTGGATCTGCACCAATAAGTTTTGCAACCTGCTCACGGGCATAGTCAACAGCCTCTTCAGCTTCCCATCCAAACGGGTGGTTTCTGCTGGCTGCATTACCAAAATGTTCAGTAAAATATGGTATCATAGTCTCCAGCACACGGGGATCCATCGGTGTGGTAGCATTGTTATCTAAATAAACAGGCAACTTCAACATAATTAAAAATTTCTATTACAAATTTATACTAAAACAGTAGGAATAGCTATTATAGAAAGGGTAAAGGATCAGTTTTTACCAAATTCGAAAGAGGTATCTGAACTGGATTATCTGAACTGGGATTTATGGGATTATTGGATTGGTGCGATTAAAAAAATCTTATTAACGTATCTTCATTTTATAATTCACAATCTCATAAATCTCATTCATCCCATAAATCCCAGTTCAGATGAAAGTAGAACATATCGGCATTGCCGTAAAGCATTTATCATCTTCTATTACTTTGTTTGAAAAATTATTGAATACCCCATGCTATAAAACTGAAGCAGTAGAAAGTGAGCTGGTAAATACTGCATTTTTTTTAAAAGATGAAACCAAAATAGAATTGGTTGAGGGTTATTCTCCTGAAAGCCCGATCTATAAATTTATTGAGAAAAAAGGTGAAGGCATTCACCACATTGCTTTTGAAGTTGAGGATATTGAAGCCGAAATAAAGCGCCTGGTTAATGAAGGTTTTATTTTGATAAATGAAACTCCAAAACAAGGTGCAGATAATAAATTAGTTTGCTTTTTACATCCCAAATCAACCAGCGGTGTTTTGATTGAGTTGGTTATGGAAAGGAAATAAATTTTAATTACAACAGATGGAAATAAAAAAATCAGACAAAGACATATTTAATGAATGGCATGATGATCCTGCCAATTGGAAATTTGGAATATTCTATTTTAATAAAAAAGATAAACGCCTGCTACCACCAAAAAGAATAAAGGGCTTTGGCTGGACTGTAAATTTTGCAAATCCATACTCGGTCATGTTATTAATTGTAATAATCGTTTTGGGTCTTACAATTGGCTTGCTTATTAAAAAATAATTGTATTTTTTTTACGCCCCCTCCCCCACAAACGGATTATCCTTTTTCTCATTACCAATCGTAGTCTCCTGCCCATGACCACTGTAAAAAATTACATCATCCGGCAATACAAATAATTTTTGTTTAATACTGCTTATTATAGTTTGATGATCCGCCATTGGTATGTCTGTTCTGCCA
>JADGPX010000044.1 GCA_017882215.1 Chitinophagaceae bacterium
ATCTTTAATTATGCAACAAGTCCTTACGATGAATGGCATGATCTTGCATGGGGAGCTTCAACAATATTGTTAATGTGGGTGTTACTATTAAATATTACTACAAAGTTGATAACAAAAAAATGGAAAGTACAATTATAAGAAGCGAAAATTTTAATGCATATTTTGGAAACAATCATGTAGTGAAGAATATAACTATGGATATTCCCAAAAACAATGTGGTTGCGGTTATGGGACCTTCTGGATGTGGCAAAACAACTTTTTTAAGATGTATTAATCGTATGCATGAATTAATTGCCGGCGCTACGGCAGAAGGAAAAATGTTATTGCATGATGATGATATATATCAGATAAATCCTATTCTTGTTCGTCTTAAAATAGGAATGGTTTTTCAACACCCAAATCCTTTTCCTAATTTAAGTATATATGATAATGTAATAGCAGGCTATAAATTAAGTGGAATGAGACTTTCAAAAGATAAACGAAATGATATTGTTGAAAGTTCATTAACCAAAGCAGCATTATGGAATGAAGTAAAAGACAGCTTACATAAAAAAGGTACGTTTCTTTCAGGCGGGCAACAGCAGCGTTTATGCATTGCAAGAGCCATCGCAATGGAACCTGAAGTGTTGCTTTTAGATGAGCCTACCTCAGCGCTCGACCCTATTTCAACTGCAAGTATAGAACAGTTATTATTTGAGCTTAAAAAAAACTATACACTGATTATTGTAACACATAACATGCAGCAGGCAGGCAGAGTTAGCGATAAAACAGCATTCTTTTATGTTGGTGAATTAGTGGAATATGATAACACAAGAGAAATGTTTACCAATCCAAAAGACAGTAGAACACAGAACTATATAACCGGCAGATTTAGTTAATTATCTAACATAAAAAAATATTATGGCAAAAATAGAAGGCGAGTTAAAACTATTAAGAGAAGAAGTAACCAACATGTGGAACCTTGTACACTCCCAGCTTACAAAGGGTCTTACTGCTCTGGAAAATTTTGATAAGGACCTTGCACGGGAAATAGTGATGATCGAAAAAAGAGTAAATTCTGCCGAATTAAAAATAGACAGAGACTGCGAAGATATTTTTGCCATCTATTGTCCGGTGGCTATTGATCTGAGATTTTTACT
This sequence comes from Chitinophagaceae bacterium, assembly GCA_017882215.1. Lineage (GTDB taxonomy): Bacteria > Bacteroidota > Bacteroidia > Chitinophagales > Chitinophagaceae > Ginsengibacter. The sequence goes on from JADGPX010000044.1 coordinate 1,140, forward strand.
TGCTGCATTAAAAACAAATACTAATCTTGAAAGGATGGGAGATATTGCAGAAGGCATTGCGAAATTTATTATCGACACCGAAAGCGCATTTAAGCCTGCCCTGCTTAAGGCAACTAAAGTTGTGGAAATGTATCATGAAGCCATATATATCACTGAAGAAATTCTTGTTGCTTTCGAAAAAGAAGATAGCGCTATAGCCCGCGGAATATTTAAAAGAAATGAGTTTCTTGATAAAATTAATATGCAGGCAAATGAATTAATAATTGGTTATTTAAAAGATCATCCGGATGAGATAAATCAGGCGTTAAATCTTTTATCGATCATCAGAAGGTTGGAAAGACTGGGAGATCAGGCAGAGAATATTGCAGAAGAGATAATTTTTTATTTAGAAGCTAAAGTAATACGACATGCCAAAAAAGGTAAGCTAATAGATTAGTTATAGCTTCACCTGGATTATTGGCATATTTTTCTCTGTTAATTTATAATTAATAAATAAGCTCATGAAAAAGAAATCAAAAGGTCACTCCAATGCAGGTAAAAAAAAGCCACAATTATCCCCGGATGAGGTAACAAGAAAAAAAATTGATAAACATTTAAGTGATGAGGATGACACCATTTCTGAACAAGATATAAAGAACATTAATACAGATCTTGGATCTACAGAAGCTATTTCAAATAAAACAACAATTCCTCCTCAAAATAAAAATGATGAAGATGACGAATCTGAAAAAGAAGTTCCAACTCCATGGGAAATTATAAGCTGAGCTGATTACAAATTAATTTCTCATACTCTGTAATGTAAAACCAAAACTGCTTCCTACATCTACTTTACTGCGAACATGCATTGTTTGTCCATGTGCTTCAATTATATGTTTACAAATAGAAAGTCCTAATCCGCTACCGCCTATTTTTCTGTTGCGGGCAAGATCGGTCCTGTAAAAGCGTTCGAATATCCTTGGCAAATGTTCTTCCGTTATTCCTGCACCATCGTCTGTTATTTCTATTAATATTCTTTTCCCTTCCATGCGATATACGCTGCCTTCAACAATTCCATGCTGCTTACCATATTTAATTGCATTATCTACAAGATTAATGAGCACCTGCCTGATCTTTTCTTTATCTGCATAAACAGTTAATGGCAATTCGCAGCCCTTTTTTATAGAGCATTTAATTTGTTTTTCTTCTGCATTAATTGAAAGTGTTTCAAACACATCTTCAATCATATCCTGGATCACAAAATTCTCTTTATATATCAACTGCTCACCACTTTCAAGCCTTGATATTTCATCAAGATCATTAATAAGATTAACAAGCCGTGATACATTCTTTGCAGCATTGCCTAAAAATTTTTTGTTAACCTCAGGTTTATCCATTGCACCGTTTATCAGCGTATCAATATATCCCTGTATGGCAAAAACCGGGGTCTTTAATTCATGAGATAAATTCAATAAAAACTCTTTTCTAAAAATTTCATTCTCCTTCAATACTTCTATTTCTTCCTTATGATGCTCAGCCCATACTTCCACATCTTCTCTAACTTCATCAATACTTTTTTGTGGCAAGATATTGTTGTAATAAAATTCTTCTTTTTTAGTTGCCTTGGTTTGATAAATAAGCTTATAAATAAGCTTGAGCTTGCGATAAATAAATTTACGCAGCATAAAGGCTATGAGCAAATAAGAAAGAATGTAAAAACCTGCAACTGCTATACTAATAACTATCAAGCTTTCATTATATAAATAGCCTGTAACAGCAACTACAACAGCCAAAGGCAACGCTGTAAGCGCTGCAATTTGTTGTGCAGAAAAATTTTTATTGGATAACATTTAGTACTTTCTAAATTTCTGTGTCATGCTTATCGTGAAACGGCAGACGTGAAACGTGAAATTCTTACGCCTCACGTCTCACGTTTCACCTCTCACGCCTTACATTACATTTCAAATTTATACCCTACGCCCTTTACTGTGGAAATACAATCCACTCCTATTTTTTGTCTTATTTTTCTAACATGCACATCAATTGTACGATCACCTACAATTACTTCTGTGCCCCACACTTTTTCCAATATCTCATTACGCAAAAAAACTTTTCCCGGTTTAGAGGCAAGTAATGACAGCAGCTCAAACTCTTTCCTGGCAAGAATTACAGGAACATCTTTATAAGTTACATTATATTTTTCCCTGTTGATACAGAGATCTCCAAGTTGTAAAATGTTGTCTGTTTCTTTAGTAACCCTTCTAAACAATGCATTAACCTTACTTATTAAAACCTTGGGACTAATTGGCTTTGTGATATAATCATCAGCTCCCGTTTCCAATCCTTTTATTTCTGTATTCTCATCACTTAAAGCAGATAAAAAGATTATCACAGTGTCTTTAAATTGCGGCTGCAGGCGTAATATCTTACAAACATCAATTCCGTTTTTTCCCGGCATCATAATATCAAGGATGATCATAGAAGGAAGATGTCTTTTTGCAAACTCAATAGCCTCGTTTCCATTTTTTGCACAGATAACTTCATACCCTTCTGCGGTAAGATTATAGCTTACTATTTCTAAAATATCCGGCTCATCATCTGCTATTAATATTTTCCCTGGTTTATTCATCCCTTGCTGTTTGCGCAAACCTATATTAATTTATTGTTACCTAAGACGCAGGTTAACGACTTTACAATTTCTTAATATTGATAAAATGCCCAAATTTTTTTTATTTAATATTAAAAGAATGAATATTGGCCATATTAAATTATGCAACCCCACTTTTGTCGTTATTATAGCATCTATAGTTTATTGAGCTATAGTTTTTTGTTTAATTTCAATAAAGAATACTTCTTATTGTTCTGTTACGGATAAAATGAATTCAACCTATTACTTATACTTATTTTTAATTTTTGTTTCTTATTCATCCACAGCTCAGCAGCGGGTGATTACCGGGAGAGTAACAGATGCAAAAACAAAGCAGCCACTTTCTTCCTGCAGTGTGTATGCTCTTCATTCAGGTAATGGAGTGATCACAGATGATGGTGGAAGTTATAGTATGACCATCTCTGATAAAATTGATTCCATAGCAATTTCCATGGTGGGCTATATGCCTGTTATAAAGCCTGTCTCAAAAGAAAAAATACAGGTTATCAATTTTGAAGTGCAGACATCTGCCGGATCAATAATGAGTGAAGTATCAATTTCAGCGAAATCAAAATATACAAGAGCACAACGCCTGGTAAGACTGGTGATAAAAAATAAATCGAAGCATAATGTTTATGAGAACGACAACTTTCAATCACGGGTGTATGATAAGGTAGAACTTGATGTAAAAAATATTTCAGAAAAAATACAGAATAGCCGACTGCTTAAGCCACTTTCTTTTGTATTAAACCATATGGACAGCACAACAGATAAACAAAAATATTTACCCGTTTATTTATCTGAAACAATTGCAGATTTCTATTATAAAAAAAGTCCTGAAAAAGAACGGTATGATTACAGTGCCATAAAAAGCTCCGGGCTTGATAACCAATCAATTCTTACTTACATAGATGGCTTGTACAAAAAAATAAATATCTATGGCAACCTGATAAAACTGGTAGATATAAATTTTATAAGCCCCATCGCTGATAATGCTTTAAATCTTTATAATTATAACATTAACGATACAATGTTGATTGATGGACACCAATGCATCCAGGTTCAGTTTTCGCAAATACACTATGGCACCAACACTTTTAATGGTTTTATGTGGATCGTGGATACAACCTATGCAATTAAATCTATGACGATGCACATGGATAAAAGCGCCAGCATAAATTTTGTGAACAAGTTTGAGATAACGCAAAACTTTGAATTAGCTGATGACAAATTTCTGCCCTCGAAAAATATTTTATTTATTGACCTCAACATTCCGGCTATGAAAAAAATGGGTGTCATCGCCAGGAAGACAACCCTGTTCCAAAATTTTAGTTTCAATAACCCTAACATTGATACGGTTTTCAATAAAAAATTAAAAGATATCTCTTCTGTTGCAGGTATTAATACAGATTCATCTTATTGGTCAGCTAACCGTTTTGAACCTTTAAGTAAGTCAGAACAATTTGTGTATACACTAATGGATACTATAACTAAAATACCCACTGTAGTAAAATACACTAAAATTATTGATGGCTTAACCAGCGGCTATTATACAGTTGGCAATATTGATATAGGCAACATCTGGGGCTTTTATACAAGCAATATAGTTGAGGGAAGCAGGTTCAATATCGGTGCAAGAACAAGCTGGCGTTTCCACAAAAATTTTCAATTAAAAAGCTATGTCGGTGCATCTACCAGAGATAAAAGGATCCGTTACTTCCTGGGATCCATTTTTGTTTTAGACCGGAAGCAGTGGAGCATATTAAGGTTAAGATACAGTAACGATATTGCCGCATCTTATGATTACGATGATGAGATCGATCAGAATTCAGTATTCGCCTCTTTTTTCAGAAGGATAAAATTAACAGAAACAAGATTGGTTAATAACAGGGAGGCAAATATTTTTTACAATAAATTTTTTGCCAATGGATTTGGTGTAAAGATAGAAGCCAGGTCATCAGCCTTAACTCCCTTTTTTAATACGTATTATACGCATGATAATTTTACTCCGTTCATTATAACCAAGCCCGGAAATAACAGCAGTTATAAAAGCAATGAAGTATCATTTACACTTAGGTATGTGTATAAAGAAAAATTTATTACACAACATTTCAGAAGAGGAAGCCTGGGAAGTAATTACCCCATAATAAATCTTTCATACACTAAAGGTTTTAAAATTGATAACAGCTTACTTAAAAGTGATTTTAATTATAACAAATGGAATATAAACATACAGCATGATTTTTCTGACGGACGGTTAGGGCAATTATCCTATACGCTTCAGGCTGGAATTACAAAAGGTATTCTGCCGATATTATTACTGGATGTACAAAAGGGAAATGACACTTATTATTACAATCCTTATGCATTTAACAACATGAACCGTTATGAATTTGTTGCTGACAAATATGCAAGCCTTTTATTGCAGCAAAACTTTGGCAGCTTTCCTTTTAATCACATTCCTGCAATTAAAAAATTAAAATGGCGTTCGCTTGCTACTTTTAAAGGAGTTATTGGCAATATGACCGAAGCGAATAAGATTGCCAATGGATATTATGACCCCACAATAGATTATCATTTTACAGTACCCAACAAAACGCCCTACATGGAAGCCGGTGTTGGCATTGAAAATATTTTTAAACTGTTAAGAATAGATGCTGTGTGGAGATTGAATTATCTGCAGAATAAGAATATTCCCACGTTTGGAATTTTAGGAAGTGTTCAATTCAAGTTCTAAAAGCCCGGCCCCCTCTAAATCTCCCCCAACAGGGGAGACTTGCTAACACACAAATGCCGTTTATAAAAGTTGAAAGTAAATTACCAACAGATAAATTTATCCGACAAAGATTTAATGATGAAGTGGAAGAGATAATGTTTGGTTTTATTCAAACGTACCGCTCCCTCATTATATTCATTCCGCTTTCCTTCTCCTAAAGGAGAAGGTGCCCAAAGGGCGGATGAGGTGGAGAGGGAGTTGGAGGGTGAGGCTCCCTTCACCCTCTCCACTTGTGGAGAGGGCTGGGGTGAGGTTACCATCCCAGCACCCATGCAAATATCAATGGAGCAACAATTGTTGCATCACTTTCTACAATAAACTTTGGTGTATTAATATCAAGTTTGCCCCAGGTAATTTTTTCGTTAGGAACAGCGCCGGAATAAGAACCATACGAAGTTGTTGAGTCAGAAATTTGACAGAAATAACTCCAGAAGGGAACATCATGCCATTCAAGATCCTGGTACATCATCGGTACCACACAAATAGGAAAATCTCCGGCAATACCACCACCTATCTGGAAAAATCCAACACCTTTTCCTGAAGAATTTTTTCTGTACCAATCACTTAATTCAACCATATATTCAATACCACTCTTCATGGTGCCTGCTTTTAATTCTCCTTTAATAACATACGATGCAAAAATATTTCCCATCGTACTGTCTTCCCATCCCGGCACAACTATCGGAATATTTTTTTGTGCAGCAGCAAGCATCCAGCTGTTCCTGGGATCAATTTCATAATACTGTTCCAGAACGCCACTCAGCAACATTTTGTACATGTACTCATGCGGAAAATATCTTTCTCCTTTATCATCTGCATCTTTCCATATTTTATGAATATGTTGCTGCAATCTTCTAAAAGCTTCTTCTTCAGGAATGCATGTATCGGTAACACGGTTGTAATGATTCTCCAACAAATCCCATTCTTCCTGCGGACTAAGATCACGGTAATTAGGAACTCTTTTATAATGACTATGCGCCACCAAATTCATAATATCTTCTTCAAGGTTTGCGCCTGTACAACTTATGATAGCAACCTTATCCTGCCGTATCATTTCAGCAAAAGAAATTCCGAGCTCAGCCGTGCTCATAGCGCCTGCCAGCGTTACCATCATTTTGCCGCCTTCGTCAATATGTGTTACATAACCTTTTGCCGCATCCATTAAAGCCGCTGCATTAAAATGCCGGTAATGATGTTCTATAAATTGGGAAACAGGTCCTTGATTCATCACAAATGTTTAAGGACGCAAAAGTAATTTTTTTATGTTTAGATAGTTTTAATTCCGTTTAAAGATCTATTTATTCATCAGTTATTATGCTACATGTTAACGGTTAATAAATAATTGGCTCTTAATTTGATTATAACTAATAAGCTTTTAAACTCTCATCATAAATTTCGGTCTGATTATTAACAGATAAAATGAAGGAGAAGTTTTAAAAGAACATCTAATAATTATATAAATCATCTACAATGAAAAAATTATTTTTAATTTTCGCACTCTTTATCGGTGCTATGCTTTATAAAGCAGAAGCGCAGATACACGTAAATGTCAATATTGGTAACCAGCCGGTGTGGGGTCCAGTTGGTTATGATTATGTTGACTATTATTATTTACCCGATTTGGACGTTTATTACAATGTTCCCCGACAGCAGTTTGTCTATTTTGATTTTGGCCGCTGGATATTTGCTGCTTCATTACCTTCAAGGTTTGGACAGTATGATTTATTTAATACGTATAAAGTAGTAATTAACGAACGTAATCCATGGTTAAGAAATACTTATTACAGAAATCAATATCGTGGTTACAGGGGAAGACAGCAGTCCATTATAAGGGACAGTCGTGATCAAAAATATTTTGTGATAAGAAATCATCCGGAGCACGACAGATTTATTAATAATCAAAGACAAAATAATAATCAAAGACAACAAATTAATAATCAAAGACAAAATAATAATCAAAGACAACAAATTAATAATCAAAGACAACAAATTCCCAACAATAACAGGAACGATGTAAACAGAAATTCTCAAAATCGTGGAAACGACAACAGAGGAAACGGCAACAGAGGAAACGGCAACAGAGGTAATGACAGGGGAAACGATAATAAAGGAAATGATAAAAAAGGGAAATGATAAAAACAAAAACCACGATAATGGGGGTAATAATGGTAACCATAAAGATAAAGGGCATTAGTAATATTGAGTTATAAATTTTTTAAAAGTCATCCAATCGGATGGCTTTTTTGATTGAGCCATATAAATTCAGCTGAGTTTTCCATCTTTGGGGCCGGGATTGAGGTTTGGTCTTTTCGTTGGATTTGGATATTAAGTTTTCTTTGAGACACCGGAATTTTGGTCTTCTTATACGGATATTAAAATTCTGATGTAAAAAAATATATGACTGATTATATCTTTTGTAGCAGGGTGTTAGTGAAGCTTAATCTGCCATGTGCTTATTGAAACCCTTGTTACCATGTTTTATTATGCTTTTTTCCAATGGTAAACACACGGGAAATATTAAAGCCCAGACTGAATTCGCCCTTTCCCCACGAATGAATAGTCTGGGGGATAAATGAGCTTTCTGTCATTCCTGTTGAATTGGTTAAATGTACCTGGAAAACATGACTACCGGTTTCAATATCAAATCCTACTGAAAACGAATTATACGTTCCGGGTACTTTATATGCCGGCAGCTGATAATAATATTCCACATTAAAGCTGGTTCGTTTACTTAACTTTTGCCTGCCGCCCACGCCTATAGCAAATACATTTTGCGGACCATTATCAACAGGATAATTGCGATGAACAATAGTTGGCATAGTTTGTAAAGAAAGTCCTTCAGTAAATTTTCTTCCTATAATTAATTGGTTGGTAAAATTCAGCCTTCTGCTAAAGTTTGAATAGATAGCTGCATTTCTAAAGCTAATAACAGCAATGGTTGGCACATAGCTAACCGTTACAGGCATTGCGTTTTTGCCGGTAGCCTGCCTGAGTATTTTTAATTTAAAAAAGCCATCAAATATTTTTCCTTCAGCGCTTCTGCCAATACCGATCATCAGCCTGTTAGTTAAGCCATAGTCAAAACCAAGCCGCATGGTTGCATGGTCCAATCCAAAAAAATTGTATGCTCCGCCTGAAGAGCCACCGATGGGATCAAAGCGATGATCAATTTTTAAATCTAATACTCCTTTGGCAGTATTTTCTACTGAATGCCCATTAATCAGTCTTGTAGTTTTAAAAGTGGCTGTTATGTATCGAGTTTTGTTTTGATCTTCTGCTTTTAATTGGGCTTCTAATAATTTAGAAATATCTGTTGTATCCTGTGCAAAAGAAACTGTTGTAATAAAAACACTTATTACAATACTTATTAGTTTTTTTTTCATTAATTATAATTAATTTTTTTTGTAAGGCTCATATTTACAGTCAACAGTAATATCAAGGGTTTCGGCAATATTATTTATTACTATAGCAGGTATTTTAATATTATAATCTTTTACTTTTACACTAAACTCAGAATGGGCATTGATCTTGCCCTGTGAGACGGTGATCGTTCCGGGAACTTCGATAGTTTTAGTAACACCATGAATGGTAAGATCTCCTTTTACTGTTACAGGATAATACCCTTCTTTAGAAAAATTTATCTTGCTCAAATCAGTTATAGTTCCTTTAAAATTTGCTTTTGGAAAGGTATTACTTTCCATATAATTTTCATTGAAGTGCTCTTCCATTAAAGCTTTTTGAAATTTAAAGCTCTTTATAAGAACTGCAAAAACAAACTCGCCTTTTTGAGTATCTAAAATACTTGTTACTTCATTATTGTTAGCCTCAATATTTTCAATAGGTGCTTTTGAAAAGAAAGTTATTCTTCCGTTACGTGTAAAAAATGTTTGTGCAATTGCATTAATGCTTATAATAAGAAATGCTATAAAAATTGCAGCGGTTATTTTTTTCATGGCTTTTTTTGAAATAGAGAATTAAATTTATTTAACCGGTTTACAACGATTAACAATTACATCGGAGTTTAAGCCATCACAAAATCCTCTTACGGTTATATTATTACCAATCTTTGCATTTGTAATTTCGTGCCCTTTATCCATTACGCATTTAACACCGAATATTTCATCGGTGGTTTTTAAAATATAATACGTTTCATCGTCATCATTTTTTTCAATGTCTTTTATTTCACCTGTTACTTCTACTTTTTTATCGCCTAATTTTTCAGGAACATATTTTTTTTGAGCTGCCGCTTCATTAGCGCTAAAATCATTGAATAATAGCATGGCAGTAACTTTTATGGCGTCTCCCTGTAAAGGATCTTTAAAAGGTTTGTTCCACATTTTGTAGCCAATAACGCCGCCAACTCCCAAAATAATAAGTATAGATATTAGTAATACGGATATTTTGCTCATAAAATTTTTATACAAAAAAAATTATCTAAAATATAAGTGGCTGTAGAAGCAAATCATCCGGACATGAATAAAAAACGATTGAGCGGGAATAAAGGTTGCCTATAAAAAACTTTTATTTATTCATTACATAATTTTCTACCGGTATCCTGTTTGAAATACTTCTTGCCAGGGTCATTTCATCAGCATACTCAAGTTCGCCTCCAAATGCAATACCACGGGCTATGGTGGTAATTTTAACCGGGAGGTCTTTTAATTTTTTACCTATGTAATAGATGGTAGTGTCACCTTGTATGTTTGGGCTTAATGCAAAAATTATCTCTTCACTTTGTTCATTTTTTACCCGTTCTATCAAGGTATCGATCTGTAATTGATCAGGGCCAATTCCATCAAGTGGAGATATTATTCCACCCAACACATGATATAAGCCGTTGTATTGCTGTGTACTTTCTATGGCTATCACATCACGAATATTTTCCACCACACAAATCATTTCCTGCCGGCGTGAATGGTTTGCGCAGATGTTACATAATTCTTTATCAGCAATGTTATGACAGCGGGAACAGAACTTAATTTCTTCCCTCATCTTTTGAATGGCTTCACTGAAATTTTTTACATCTGAAACATCTTTTTTTATCAAATGCAAAACCAGTCGTAAGGCTGTTTTTTTACCAATGCCCGGAAGCTTTGCAAATTCGTTTACAGCATTTTCTAAAAGAGAAGAAGGGAAGATCATGGGGCAAAGATAAGAAACCTCACCCTCTAACTCCCCGCCTGAATGACACAGTCGGGCAGGCCTCTCCGATAGAGAGGGAGCGGTACTTCATCAAACAATCAGCTTTAAAACTTCCAATATCATCTTTATGCTTCTTATCAACATAACTAAAAAAGGTTTAATTGTATTCTAAAGCATAATGTGGAAGAGATAATGTTGAATATTGAACAGTAGTGCTGCCTCCTCTATTTCGTAGAGGAGGTCAGGTGGTGAGGCCATTATTTCGGTAGTTCTATTTTATCAACATCTTTTTCAAAATTTTCTCTCAAAGATAATTTTTGCGATATGCTATAAACTTTTTCAGGCTGTATTTTTTTAGCAAAATTTCCCATGTCCCATTTACCATTCTTATTATCATCATACAAAATTCTCAACTCATATTCGCCTGGGTTAAAGAGCGGCGCATTCCATGTGTCAGATGTAAGCGGGTAAGAATATATCACTTCATTATTTTGCACAAACTGCAGTACCGGGTTTTTGGTTTTATTAAAATTTAAAAATTTAAGTTTAATGATAGCATAATCAGTTTCGCCTTTTGTTTTAAAACGGATCGTATCTGATTTCGCTAAAGAAAGACCTGTGCTGTCAGTAGCAAAATCTTTTGAGATCACAAGCTTATACGATGCATCCTGAACCCATTTGGTTTTTATTAAAATATTTTTATTTGTGCTGTCGGTGGTTATCAAAACATCTTTTATAATATTATTCAAAGTATCGGTGAGTACTATCTTTTGCTTATCTAAAATTTTAAGAGGTTTATTAAATTCAATAGCAAGATCAGTTAATACATCATGTTTTTGCGTGGTAATCTTAGTAGTATATCTTAATTTTTTTTCTGCAGATACTGAAATTTTTGGTTTCTCTTTTTCTTCTGCATATGCATATAAGGTAACCGCAGAAGTATTGTTGTTTACTTTTACAGAGCTATCGGCAAAAGCAAACATCTCTATTTTGCTGTTGTATGTTCTACTCCCGTCTCCATCTTTTAAAGCATATACTTTATATTCTCCCGGTGCAAGATTCTGAAATGCAAAATTTCCCTCACCATCAAGCCTGGCAATATATTTTGGTTTTTGCTTACTGACTGCTGAATCATCTAAATTCTTATAAAGCATAACTATCAATGTGCTGTCAACCTTTCCTGTTTCAGCCACCTGAACTTTTCCTGAAAAATTTAATGAGTCAATTGTAGCTCCGGTTGAAAAAACATACCTGAAATCTTTTATAGCATTGTTTTCATTTATATCACGAATTGAATTTCCCAGGTTGATAGTATAGGTTGTGTTAGGCTCTAAAGTATCACGCAGCCTGATAGTTACACTTCTTAGTTTATAATCGATGTAAGGATTATTTTTTGGCGTTGGCGATACCAATAAATTTTGCTGCAGATCTTCTATATGCACATATTCATCAAAATATAAAGTGATGCGGTTGCCGGTAAAATTTGTGGCGCTCATTTTTGGATTGGCACTTACAAGTTTGGGAGGAAGTGTATCTCTTGGTCCACCTGTTGGCGCTATTATTTGAGCACAGCCAGATGTCAGAACCACGATTTTTGGGATTACCAGGATTAACAGGAAAAAATACAGCGCCTTTTTCATTCTTCAAATAAATCTTTGAGTGTCAAACTTAAACTGTTTATTCTCCCTTTTTCCCAATAATCTATTAAATCCCATAAACCTGCCTGCGGTAGGCAGGTCGTGGTTCAGACTTCTTCTGACATTTCATGCAGGGAAACAGCAAGTTTGTTTTCCTTTACAAAATTGCACCACCGGCAATCTTCTTTTCCGCAGCCGGTATAAAAATCACGGTTTTGAATTTTGTTCCAAACATCTGTCATTTGTTGTGTTACTGTTTCAATGTCTTCGGGCTCTATAATAATTTTTTCAGTATAGTATTGCCTGTTTTTATCCGGCTCAATAAAATCAAATGTTGTGCTCACCACTTTCCATTGTTTGTTCTCATAATTATCTACCAATATTTTATAAAACACAGCCTGCCGCCAGTAATCACCGCCATTAGGAAGTTTCTCATTAGGTCTCCATAATTTTTCTTTTGTCCATTTACTTGTGGCATCACCGGTTTTATAATCCACCACATTCACATCTTTACCGTTAAACTCCAGCTTATCTATTTTTCCTTTTATGGGAATACCATTATAAACCACCTGTATATTTCTTTCAACAGCAACTATTTTATTCCATGTGTTTACGTACTGATCGTAGTAATTATTTAAAATTTCTTCTCCATATTCAAGCCTTCTTTCAAAAGCTTCTTTTGTAAAATTTTCTCTATGGCGAACCATGTACCATTTAAAATCCGTTACCAGGTCGGCTTTATTAAATTGCTGCTGCTCATGCCCACGCATTTTTTCAAAAAGCCTTTGCACTGCAAAATGCATAGCGCTGCCAAACTCAAGGTTTTCTGATTTGCCGGAAGGTATGCGTATGAGCGTTTTAAAATAAAATTCCAGGGGACAGTTTAAATAATTATTAAGTGCAGAAACGTTCATCGTAAATCTTTCAAGCAGCCTGCTTATAAAGTCGTCCTCTGCTTTTTCTATTTCCGGTTTTTGTGTTTTGAAATGAAGCATTTCAAATTCCATAGCCTGCTCCTGCGGAACAATAATTTTTTCTACCGGTAATGGATGTGCCTGTAATATCTCGTGTATAAACATAGATGGCTCAGCCTCTTTGCCATCTGCCTTATAATTAAAATACGATATGTATAAATGTTGCTCAGCACGGGTTAGCGCTACATAAAATAATCTGCGCAGCTCTTCTTCGGGACTGCATGAGGGTAATGATGAGAACATGGTATCTGGAAACGAGAACCCTTTATTCTGAACTTTTTTCTTCTCCCAAAAATGTGCATTTGCACCTGCAAAAAATACATGCTCAAATTCCAGTCCTTTAGCGCCATGTACTGTAAGAAGGTTCACGCCATTATCACTGCCGGAAATTTGTACTAATGGCAAAGCAATATTTTCATTCTCCATCAGGTCGAGTATTTCCATAAGTTCCCGAACAGTGAGCAAAGGATCTCTTGCAGTTTCTTCTTTTATAAAATCAAACAAGGCAGTTAATATCTGCATTAAGGTTATCTTCTCATTGCTTTGCATTATGTATTGCAGCACACCTGCTTCGTTGATAATGTTTTCAAATAAGCGCTGCAACGTTACGTTGCTGACATCGGCAATTAATTTTTCAAGAATAGCGCTAACTTTTTTTAATCTTTCATCCAACCCCTTTTCAAAAAGTGATGAAGGCAACTGGTTTGATCTTTCATATAACAATCTGCGTAAAGAAAATAATTCATTGTACTTTTTTTGATTCACTTCAACTGTAAGCTTTGCAACTTCAATCGGAGGGATCTTATAAAAATCGAAATGAAGAATTTCAAAAAGCAATTCATCGCCGGCATAAGAAATTTCATGTTCTGTTGCAACATAGCGAAGTAATTGAATTATCTTTTTTGCAAAAGCATTCTCCAGGATATTAATGCTGCGCTTTGAAAAAACAGGAATGTTTTTCAGCCTGAAATATTTTATAAGCTCCTCACCATATTTATTTTCTTTATAGATAACAGCAATACGGTTTGGCTCAATTCCTTTCTGAATAAGGCTTTCAACCTGCAGGGTGATGTGAACCATTTCATCTTTCAGGGTTTGATATTCTCTTATTACCGGTTCATGAAGCAGGTCTTTTATTTTTATATTAGAAGAAACAAGGTCTTTGCTCAATCCCTCAAATTTTTTAATGAGGCGCTCATTATTATTATCAATTAAGGTTTTTGAAATGTTAAGAATGGGTTGTGTGGAACGATAATTATGAGTAAGCACAACCTTTAAAAGATCAGCATAACTTCCGGCAAAAGTTTCCATATTCTCCACATTCGCACCCTGGAAACGGAAGATACTTTGATCATCATCTCCCACTACAAAAATGTTTGGTGATTGCCAATAGCTGATGAGTAATTCAATAATTTTATTTTGTGTGCCGCTTGTATCCTGAAATTCATCAACCAAAATGTATTGAAATTTTTCCTGGTAATTTGCCAATACATTTTTATTTTCTTCAAAAACTTTTATAACCCAATTGATCATATCATCAAAATCATACAAATTATTTTTGTGCATTAACTTTTGAAAATTATCAAACTCATTTACCGCACAGCGCAGCCTTTCCATTTTTAATTTTTCATTTTCAAGAGCGGTGACTTTTAAATCACCTTTTTTATATGGACCTGAGGCTCTTTTATAAAAGTATTCATCACGGGTTGGCAGGTCTTTTATATATTCATCAATTTTTTGATTGATGTAAAGCGGCGTCCAGCCTTCGTTCTTCATGCCGGAGAATAATTTTGTAAGGCTGTATATCTCGTAATAAACATCGCCCCTGTATCTTTTTAATAAATGATTTTTAGGAAAAGCATCTATCAGTTCTTTCATAAGTTGTACCCGTTGCAGATCAGAAACAGGATTTAAACTGTTCTTGTCAAAAAGTGAAAGATTATCCTGGATAACATCATTACAAAATGCATGAAATGTGAAAATGTTTACCCTGTATGCATCAGCACCAATAAATTGTACCAGCCGGCGACGCATGGTAACC
>JADGPX010000241.1 GCA_017882215.1 Chitinophagaceae bacterium
AATTATTTCCTCTTCCCTCTGTTCAACCCAATATTTATTCCTGCTCTTATAATTGGAAGAAGATTTCCATAGCCATCTACATAAGGAGAGTTTATATCTTTTATTACATCTACCAAAATGCTTAGGTAAGTAAAAGTATTTTTATCAGAACGGGAAGTGGTTAAACCGCCGCCTACCAATAGGCTTGGCGCATGCAGTGTTGATTTTATATTACCAATACCTGAGTTATAAGGAATAAATTTTTGAGCAATAAAATTATATTCCGGCTGCGCCTGTATAAAAAGAAAGTGAACAGGAAATATTCTTGTAAAAGCACCTAAGCCATATATTGTTGTCCGGTATTTATTATTGTAAACATCTCTTTGGCTTTGATATTCAAAATTTGCTACAGCTGCAAAGTCTATCCATTTGGCAACCGTATATCCATAATGCGGATGAAGCCCAACAAGAAATGAACTATAGCTTCCTCCACTAAAGCCTAATGAAACACTTCCGCCGGCAAACCAGTTGGTTGGGTCGTAATGTTTTTGCTTTTCATTTTCATCCTGCGCATGAAGAGCAGCTGCAAGCAACAAGCTGCAGGCTGCAAGCATAATAGATTTAAATATTTTCATAATAGTATGTTTAAAACAAACGAATTGAATTAAAAAAATAAAATGCCGAATAAATCACTGATAACTTATTACTGATAACTGATCACTCAATATTCGCTACTCAGCATCAAAAATCTTTCCTGCATTTAAAATATTATTCGGGTCAAAAACTTTTTTTATTCCTCTCATTAATTCTAATTGCGTTTTATCGAATACAATATCCATAAAACTTTTTTGTACCAATCCAATCCCATGCTCACCGCTTATTGTTCCTCCTAATGTTTTTACTAACGTGAATAATGCCCGTAAAGATTCTATAATCTGCGGATCATCCTGGCTATTCTCTGTACCTTCTTTTTTTATTCGGATGTGCAAATTGCCATCGCCTGCATGACCGTAGCAAACCGCTTTAAAGCCAAATTGTTTTCCTAACTCTTTTACTCCATGTACCAATGCAGGTAACTCAGCCCTTGGCACTACAGTATCTTCCTCAATTGTATAGCCATCAATCTTTGTAGCTTCGGCTACCCTTCTCCTCAGCTTCCATAATTCAGCTTTCTGCACTGCATTATCAGCGAAATATATCTCACCGCAATCAAACTGGTTCAGCAGTTCAGAGATGGCTTCCATATCCTGCATTAATGTTTCCAAATGATTTCCATCCACTTCAATTATTAAATGTGCAGCGGTATCTTCTGTTATAGGAATAGCAATGCTGTCAACAAATTTACTTACAATTAAAAGAGCATCTATTTCAATTAACTCTAATCCGCTTGGCGTATATCCTGCTCTGAAAATTGCACTAACGGCTTCACTGGCTTTTTCTAAACTCCTGAATGGTACCAGCATTAGGAGGTCATACATCGGTAACGGAATTAACCGCAAAACAATTTTAGTAACGATACCTAATGTGCCTTCGCTGCCTACTATTAACTGCGTTAAATTATATCCTGTAGAATTTTTTAAAACATTTGCTGCTGTCCAGATAATTTCACCATTCGGCAAAACAACTTCAAGATTTATAACATAATCTTTTACCACTCCGTATTTTACTGCCTTTGGTCCGCCGCTGTTTTCTGCAACATTACCGCCAATAAAGCAGGAGCCACGGCTGCTGGGGTCAGGCGGATAGAACAAGCCTTTTTCTTTTACTTCGTTTTGTAAAACTTCAGTAATCACCCCCGGCTCTGTTGTTACCTGCAAATTTCTTTCATCAATATTCAGTATTGAATTCATTCTTTCTGTAGAAATTAATACGCCGCCTAAATGCGGTAATGCACCACCACTAAGCCCTGTGCCGGCTCCCCGTGGTGTAACAGGTATTTTATATTGATTGCATATTTTAAATATTTCGCTTATCTCTTCAGCAGAACGTGGTTTTATTACTACTTCAGGCAGGTAATGAAGATTTTCAGTTTCATCATGTGAATATTTATACAGGTTTTCTTCATCAACAAAAACAAATTGCTTACCTACGATAGTTTTAAATGTATCTATGTGTTGCAGGGTTAATGAGGATCTAATACTTACTTCCATTACGTGAAATTATAGCGATTGATTAAAATTAATCATTTGTGACGAAGCATAAAAAATCATACTTAATCCCGGATCAAAAAAAATATTTTAAAAAAATATAACCAAATACGAAATCAATCGTATATTTGATTACGAATTTATTCTTTACTGTTTTATAACCCTAAAAATTACTGCAATGAAAAAGCAACATTCTTCCAAAGGAGTACTAAGGACAAACAGAAACATTTTATTTGGCATCTCTTTTTGTATCATTCTTGCATTAACTGCTATGGCTTTCCAGGATTCTACAAAAATTAATAAGTCAAATCAGCAAGCTGCGTTGGATACCGTACCAAAAAATCATGATATAGATATTCAGATAGATTTGAAAGATTTGGATCAAACTATTAAAAAAAGTTTAAAGATGGCTGAAAAGAGCATGAAAGAAATTGACTGGAATAAAATATCAAAAGATGTTGAGCAAAGTATGAGGCAAATTGATATGGCCAAATTACAAATGGAGATCAATAATTCTATAAAAGCCATTGACTGGGATAAAATGAAGAATGAAATTGACAGATCTCTGAAAGAAATTGATAAGAGCAAAATAAAAATTGATATTGAAAAAGCTATATCGGATGTAAGAAAAAATATTAATCCGGAAGAAATGAAAAAAGAACTTGAGATGAATAAGAAGCAATGGAAACTTGAAATGGAAAAAGCCAAAGAAGAATTAAAGAAAGCTAAAAAAGAACACGATGCAGAAATTTAAAAACTCGGGCAAAGTGTTTCTCTCTTGTTGCCATTGTAATCGTTATAGAAACCTTTGTTCAATATATTAAATTCACTGGCGCCTCTGTAACTATTAAAATTATGAAGAGATGAGGTTGTTACATCGTAACTGAATGTGAAACGAACATTTTTTAATTCAAAACCAACCATAGGCACAACCGCATCACCTAAGCGATAATATAAACCACCGATCAATTGCTGTTCGCCATTTCCCGAAAGATTATACGCAGCATTCATTCCCAATACAAGCTCGCTGGCCTTTGCCTGTGTAGTAAAATATGCATTGGGGTTAATGATGATATTATCATTTAGTTTAAGGATGGCATTTAAAAATCCGATATGACGCATTGCAACCCTGGTAGTATCTGCTGATGCATCTATAAAACTTTCAAGCGGCCGGTTAACATGATGAATTGAATAGCCTGCATTAAGATAAATATTTTCTGTAGGAAAATAAGCGTAATTCATTCCTGCCTGCACATCAAAATAACTAACGTTATTATTACTTAGTGTCACACTGGTAGGTATAGTGTTGTCAAAAAATTTTCCATCAAACTGATCAGGAAATTTTAATTTGGTTTGATCTATTCTTTTATTTACCCAACCTACATTAAAGCCTGCGCTAAGCAAGCTGCTGTTGCCAAGCATTTGGTGATATGCAATAGAAGCATATGCTTTGGTAGATGTAAGACTTCCGCTCCCTGCCACATCTCTTAAAATAACACCGCCTAAACCAAGCCAGCCGTTTTCCAACTTATCCCTAAAAACCTGTGCGTCTCCAAAAATACTCATGGTTTTATATGGCACAGCCATTATAGAAGAATATTGATTTCTGTAAGAAGCGCCAATTCTATAATCAGCATCGGGAATAAAGCCAGTGTTTGCAGGATTTGTAATAAGAGGATTATTGAAGAATTGGGAAAAATGAAGATCCTGCGCCTGAAGGCAAGTAACAAGTAATAAGTTATAAGTAATGAGTAAGAATATGTATTTTATTTTTTTCATTTTATTCCATTTGCAAATCTGCATATTTACACATCTGCACATTTACATTATCTTATTAAAGTTATGTCTCCTACTTTTTTAATTTTAGTGCCATCAGAAAAAATTACATCTAAGGTATAAGTATAAACGTCCATTTGCTGCAATTTACCTTTGTAATATCCATTCCAACCATTTGCCGGATTCGTTGATTCAAAAACTTTTTGCCCCCAACGGTTATATATAGTCCAATGCATCTCTTTTATTCCAAATCCTTTTACACTTACTATGCCATTAATGCCAAATTTACCGGGTGTAAAAGCAGATGGCACATCGAGCAATACCTTAATTATCGCACTTACCTGAATACAGGTATCATCACTGCAACCGGCAGCATTTATTGCAGTAAGACATACATTGTAAGTACCTGTTGCATTAAATAAATGCTGAGGATTTACTTCAGTAGAACTATCTCCATCACCAAAATGCCACACATAATTTGTTGCCCCAAATGATTGATTAGTGAACTGGGTAAATGTATTTTCCTGTGGTGGTACGGGACTAAAAGTAAAAGATGCAATGGGTATA
>JADGPX010000242.1 GCA_017882215.1 Chitinophagaceae bacterium
AGTCTGTGACTATTGCTGTCCGGTTAAAAATGAACTTAGAGATTGGCGTATCATTAACACTGTGTTTTATTCAAATTTTTATTAGAATTTGATTAGCAGGCTCCCTATGTGATGAATAGAAGCTGATTATAGTTCTGCGGATTTTGTTTTGAATATAATTTCAGTAGTGCTTTTTCCGGCGATCTGAGAAAACCAAAAAGATCAATATAGGTCATAAGATGCAGGCGAACCATAGCGGCCAGATTTGAAAATGACCATTTTGCTGCTGCCCCTTTCTTTACAATTTTCAAGAGCAGGTCGGCTATCAATGCACACCATATTTGTATTTTGACAGCATTCTCTGAGTCACCTAAAAAATATTTGAGAGGATAGTTCTGCTTCAATCTTTTAAATAGTAATTCTATTTGCCAGCGTTTCCTGTATAGAGATGCAATACTGCCTGCACTCATTGTATAGTTGTTGGTTAAAAATTCATACTGCTCTTTGGATAGTGCATCATAATAGGTAACAAGCCTGGCCATCACCTTGGTACCTGATCTCCAACCCAATCGTATTTGTTTGTCGCTGATGATTGCAGTAGAAGCATCAGGTATTGCATACTGTTGTATAACATCATAAGCAAAAACTTTATTATGCCGGGTAATCCATGTGTTACCATTATCTGTAAATTGATTAAGTTTATTAAAATCATGATAGCCCCGATCAAAAACAATGACAGAACCTTTAGGAATATAGATATCCTTTAAAAATTGTGAGTCATTAGCAACTGCTGAACTAAACCGGATCATGCAGGGAACATCCTGATCGCTTCTAATCAATGTGTGTACTTTAATGCCTCCTTTTCTCTTTCCATTCGCAGGATTTTGTCCTCCTGTACGCAGCACTTCCTGAAACAAACTAATGGTAGTAGAATCAAAGATGTATAATTTTGAAGCCTTGCTTTTAGTCCGGCTGTCCGATAAAAAATGCGCATACCTTTTAAACAGATTAAAATAAATTTCACCGAAAACTTCTGCCGGACGACGGGAGTTAGCATCTGATATTGTACTGCGTCTTGGATGATATCTGATCCCTAAATGATTCAAACGCTGCTCTGATGCAAGCATGCCTGTAGCTACCTCTCGTAAAGAATTACAATTATTAAATATCGAATATAGAATTGTTACAAGGTGTTCATAGGTGCTAAACCGTTTGCAATATCTGTCAGCTTTACCTTCATGGGCAATGCGAAATACAATGTCTTTTGGAATGAATTTTAATAACTGAGTGAAGATCGGCTGTCCGCTAAAAAAAGTACTTTTGTTCATTGGTTTAGTTTTTTGTGTGGTAACTCAAAACTACCAATTTACGGAGGTCAAACGACCTCCTTTTTTATATCATAAATAATATTTTACCGGACAGCAATAGTCTGCGACTACGGACTTATAAACTACGATTAATAGAGCGGCTATCAACGCTGTTAAGACCCCAGCCAAACATGAAAAGGGAGATTAAAAATTAATGAACGGAACTTCCGAGGTTATTGAATTACCTGTCACTCCATCTTTATAACTCAGAACTTCCAGTCGTGATGGCCTCACTTTGATCAATATAAAATCCTTATCCCTGTTCTTATAAAATGCTGACCATTCATTTTTCCAATGGATCTTTTTTTCTGTTTCATCATTTACAATGATTGCCTTGCCCTGTATGACTACATATCCCTGGGCTGAAGAATCAGGATAATAAAGACAGACGTCCTGGTTCTTTTTGATCTCCTGAACTTTCCTGCTGCGGGGATTAGTGCCCAGCCAGATCACAAAATTGCTATCAGGTAAAAATGGATCCATCGTTCTTGCAATGGGTTTTCCCTGTTGATCAATTGTAACGAAGGCACAAAACCTGGCCGAGCTGATGATCTTAATTGCAACTGTTTTCAATCGGTTTGCAATAGAATCATTTTTATTAGATACCTGACCGTAAACCTGAATCAATGTCATAAAGAAAATAATGGATAGCAGTAGCCGAAAACCTACGTTGAAATATTTCATGTTGAAGTTTTTTGAATGTATATATTAAAGATAAAAGAATCCTGGTATTCCCTGCGCATATTTGGGCCAATATATATATTGTATGAATTAATAAACCCATCATAAATTATTTTCTCCGCTATTCTTAGTATCTTAAAATAATAAAAGTAATTGCTGTCCGTAGTCTGCGATTGCTGACTTATAAATACTCATTCGTACTGTTTGCAATTACGGGTTATAAAACTTTATTATCGTTAATATCATAAAAATGTTACATCCAATTACTATATCACCAAATATTCAAAGTGGCGAACCTGTTTTTACAAATACAAGGGTTCCTTTAAAAAATCTTTTTGATTATTTAAAAGCAGGTCATTCTCTGAATGACTTTTTAGAAGATTTTCCATCTGTAAAAAAAGAACACGCAATACAGGTTTTAGAACATTTTGAGAACCTGTTGAATTTTCATTCTCCCCAATATGTACAAGGTTCTGCCTGATGAAAATCTGCCGGTTAAGATTAAATATCGTTTACAGGATATTTGTGAAATTTATACTGTAAATGATAAAGGCTGGAATGCATTGGAAAATGGCAATTTAATTATTGTAAAATCATCTTTAAGGAACAGCGTAAATATCTTATTGGCTATGCGACCAACAAGAACAATGAGAAATTATTTTTTTAAAAATGCCAGTTGCCCTAAATGATAAACAAGATGATTTGTTCTGCTAAGCAATACATTTAGTTTATTTCTATGAGGTTCTTTCTCAAAATCTTCATCACTAACAGAAGTATGTTTTTGAAACCACTCATCAATATTAAATTGATTAAAATGTTGTGATAATTTGTTATTTACTTCAGACCAATAATTTCTTAAATCTTTAGTCAAAGGTTTTTCAATCCCGGACTTATCAGGATTTTTTATAAAAATATCTTCTAACTGTGGGTAAAGTTTTTCGCCTAAGCCCAATAAAGGAAACAAGGCATCGTGTACTGCTGTAAGATGTCCTAATAAATAAATTCCGCTGTTTCTTCCCGGTGCTACCTGTTCCTGCAGTTGTTCATCTGAAAGTGAATTGAACAATTTATCAGCCTTGGTAATTTGTGTATTCCAGGCGTCAAGATTCATTTTTATAATTAGTTGTTGTTGATCTATCATTATTTTTTTGTTTTTGCAAAAGTAGCAACTCTTACACGAATTATAATTCTGCAAACGTGTCTTTACTCATAGCTCAATGCAGAGCAGGACACGGCGGTGTTTTGCCCCCGCTATCCTTAATACCTGTTTTGTTGGTCATGCTATGGCAATAAACATTAATTTTATTCATTCAAAAAATGATAAGATGAAGAAATGTTTTTTTTACAGAACCATCATTGTAACGCTATTCCTTTCCATGCCGGTTGTTTATTTATCAGCACAACAAAAGCCAAACGGCAAAAAAATATTCCAAAAGGAATATGATTTAGTTCCTCAACACACTAAAGACACGCAATATTATGTTATGGAATCGAGATTGCTTAAATATGCTTTAGACGGAACTCGCCAGGGATGGGATGTTTATCGCTTGTACCTGCGTTGCATTCCCGCTAATAAAACTTCTTTGAAAGGAGATGAATACACTTGTCTGAAATTTATTGTCCAGTTAAGTAATTCTCCCGAAATATCCATACCATCTCTTGCCAACTGGAAATATTTTTTTTCGTTGACAGCAAATGCAAAAGATGAAAAAGGACAGGTATTTGGCATCGATCACAGCAAATTTGAACGACTGGTTGATGAGAATGGAAAAGCCTTGCCGGTTGAAAATACTTATCATGTGTACAATGCTTTTATTGATTTTCATTCCATGAGTGTATTTGCTGAAAAAACATCAGAGGGTAAGGGTGTGCAGGATTTGAAACGTATCGGTCAGAAAATAATACATGCAGCATCTTTTTCACAACCGCCCGTAAACCTGGGAAGCCAGGTTGCCGAAGGCTCATATTTTAAAAATGGTGAAATTATGCTTGCATTTAAAGGTTTAAGTCTTGTAAATAAAAAAATCTGTGCTATTCTGGAATATGATTCGGGAGAAAGTTCATTTTATATGTTGACAAAACCTTTTGCAAATATGGAAGTGAAAACAAAAGGAAGTTCGCATTACCTGGGTGATATTTATAAAGACCTGAATGGAGGTTGGATACAAAAGGCAACATTGCATGAATTGGTAATAAGTGAAACTGTTGTTCCGGTTCAAACCAATAAAATAAATAGTGTAATTGAGAGAAGTATTAGTATAAATAATGTTGCTGAGATTAAGCTTTAAAAGCTTACCTGGTGTTATGTAATTTCAAACAAACCTTATATAGTAACCCCGGAGAGACTCGAACTCTCGGCCCGCTGATTAAGAGTCAGCTGCTCTACCAACTGAGCTACGGAGTCATTTTTTTGCAAATATATATGAAAGGAT
>JADGPX010000045.1 GCA_017882215.1 Chitinophagaceae bacterium
CGCTTTGTTCCGGTTTGACCGAACTTTTTTAATAAATTGTCAGACGGGGACCGTCAGACAATTAAAACGGAAGATCATCTGCCGGTTCTGAAACCTCATGTTTGTCAACATTTGACGTTTGTGTGCTTCCAGACATTGGAGCAGAATGATTTTGCTCGCCATCAGTGCCTCCACCCAATAATTGTAAATTTTGAACACGCATTCTTAAAGTAGCTGCCGGCTGGTTCTCTTTGTTTGTGTATGCATCAGCTTCAGGAGAACCTTCTGCATATACTTGTTTTCCTTTTTTTAAATATTGGGCAACTGCTGTCCTGTCTGTCCAATAAGCACAATTTACCCAGGTGGTTTTTTCTTTTAAATTACCTTGAGCATCTTTAAATTTTTCAGTGTGTGCTACATTGAAATTAATTACTGTTTTACCGTTCACTTCTTTTTGAATGCAATCTCCTCCGAGGTTGCCTACAATTTGTAACTTGATCATAACTGTGTTTTTTAAATTGTTAATCGATGTATCTGTACGGCTGCATTCTAATTGTAAGAATGAAGCAAAAATCTTTATGAGTATTCACAAACCTAATTCATTTTTTTAGCCATGTTGCTTACCTGATCCTGCAAGTTATTAACAAGATTCGCCAATGCATTTACATCCCATCTTTGTTGCTGGGTAACCTTATTTATAATTGCCTGAGCCTGCCACATTTCCAGGATATCATGTGCATTTACCTGGTATGGCTGATATGCAGGATTATCACTTACCAATGTTATTTTATTTTTAATACGATTACTTTTTACTACTCTCTTGTATACTATACCTTCATTTTTACTTACAACAATATAAGCAAGATTACTTTTAGCATCGTCAAGATTTTCTACCTTTTCACCAACAATAATACTTCCGGAAGGTGTTGGCATCATACTATCACCAATTATTTCAAAGGCGCGATAATTATCGCCTGTTAACATAGGTAAAGTAAAAGTATTTAACTCATCAATAAATTCACTGTCCGCATAACCGGCAAGATATCCTGCCGCTGCTTTTACAGGAACAAAATGAATAACATTCCTATCAGCATTCATCATTTTTAACTGGCGTCTTTTAGCCAGGTAATTACTTCCTTGTATAACACTTAGATCTTTACGAAGCAATTCATCAAGGGTTACTTTAAACATATCACTAATTATCTCCAACACCTCCAGGCGGGGCTCAGCCCTTTCTTCTTCATATGCTCCAATGAGTGAGCGTTTAATGCCTAATTTATTTGCAAACTCATCCTGTGTCCAGCCTCTAAGCTTGCGTAAGTATTTTAAATTTTGTCCTGCTATAGCCATATGAAACTAATTTGCTTAGTGTAAAAATACTAATTTTTTTAGTTTAACCAAATATTTATACACTTATTTTTATTAAAGGCATGGTTTATGCATTTTATATATTTACTTATACGTTATTATATCTTAAAAATCTTATAATGAAACCTATATGTAAAATCATAACTCTATTCATGGCATTTTTAATTAGCAATCATCTGTTTGCACAACCGGAACGGTCTTCGCATTCCATACAGATAATAAAGCAGCCAAGAATAAATGGTATGTTGAAAACAACCACTAATGCGAATGCTAATGCAAAAATTCATGCAAATAGCAATAGTGTTTTTGGAACCGGTAACACTCATCCTAACTATAATAAAAAAAATCAGCCAAAAAAAGATGAAATAAAAAATGATTATGTAAATGATAGATTAAAAAGAAAAGATGATAACGAATCAAACGGAAATAAAAACAATCAGCACAGGAAAAACAAATAATATTTTAAAGCAGAGAAAAACATAACGGTTAAAATGCGCCTTGTGGAGAATACCGGGCTCGAACCGGTGACCTCTTGCATGCCATGCAAGCGCTCTGGCCAACTGAGCTAATTCCCCAAAAATTATTTTTAAAAAATAAAAATAATTTATTCTCCCCAAATTTCATCCTTTCCCTCCAACCATAATTTTACCTGTGCACTGGTGATGGACTTTGGCCTTTCAAGAGGAAAACCAAAAGCCCTGTCCCAGCACAAGCTTGCCAATACACCTAATGCTCTTGATACTCCAAATAAAACAGTATAAAATTCATACTCCTTCATTCCATAATGAACCAGCAAAGCGCCGCTATGAGCATCTACATTTGGCCATGGATTTTTTATTTTTCCAAGAGATTGTAAAATCGGTGGTACAGCTTCATAAATATTCCAAACAGTTTGCACTAACGGATCATCCGGCATGTGTTTTTTCCCAAACTCCATTTGTGCTGTAAACCGCGGATCCGTTTTACGCAAAACTGCATGCCCGTAACCAGGCACAACTTTTCCTTCGCTTAAAGTTTTTTTAACGTACTCCACAATTTGCTCTTTAGAAGGAAGTTCAGTTCCTAACTTCTCTCTCATTTTAAATATCCATTTAATAACTTCCTGGTTTGCCAAACCATGCAATGGTCCGGCAAGCCCATTCATTCCGGCAGCAAAACTTAAGTACGGATCACTCAAGGCAGAGCCAACCAAATGTGTGGTATGTGCAGATACATTTCCACCTTCATGATCTGCATGAATGGTCATGTACAATCGTATCAATTCTTTAAAACCCTCATCTTCATATCCCATCATATGAGCGAAATTACCTGCCCAATCCAGCAATCCATTGGGTTGAATATGATCGCCATTTTTATACTTACGGCGATAGATATATGCGGCAACCCTTGGTAGTCGTGCTATAAGATCCATCGAATCATCAAACACTGCTTCCCAATAATCTTTTTTATTAAGACCAGCCGCATATTTTTTTGCAAATTGACTTTCGGTTTGCAATGCCATAATTGCCACAACAAACTGCGTCATAGGATGTGTGGTAACAGGTAACGCTTCAATAGTAGCAAATACATGATTGGGAACATGGCTGCGCCGTTGCCATACGCTGGTAAGGTGTTGCACATCATCATCGGTGGGCAATTCACCCACTAACATCAGGTGAAATAAACCTTCCGGTAAAGGTTCTGATCCACCGGGAGCTTTTGGTAATTTTTGTTGTAATTCAGGAATTGAATATCCGCGAAACCGAATACCTTCCTGGGCATCAAGCAAAGATGTTTCGGTTACAAGACCTGTAATTCCACGCATGCCCTGGTAAACCTGTGATAAGAAAACTTCTCCAATCTTTTTATCGCCATGTTGCTTTAAAATTTCCTTTACCTCTGCAGACATGACGTCAGCCTTTTCTTTGAATTTATCTTTGATGTCCCCCATAAAATTTATTTAATTGTTTGCAATAACGTAAAGTTAAGAATTGAACACTGAATAATTATTCTGAATATTTATATAACAAGAAAAACTATACGCTATTTGGGAGCTTTGCGGTATAAATAATAAGCTAAGAGCCCGAAAAAAATATTAGGTACCCAGGCTGCCAAAACAGGATTAAAATTACCTTTCATTGCAAAGACTGAAGAAAATCTTCCAACCAAAATATACAAAACACTTATTACTATGCCAATGGCAAGATGAAATCCGCTGCCTCCCCTTATTTTTTTTGAAGCAACAATAGCTCCTATCAGAGTTAGTATTAATACTGAAGGCGGTCCTGCATCCCTGGTACTCTTTTCTAACATTAATGTATTTACAGTTTCTGAGCCCCGTAACTTTTCAAGCCTGATATAATCATTCAGGTCTTTTGTAGATAATTTATCCTTCATGTATTCATCTCTCTGCAAATCCCTTGGTTTAAAATTATATTCCATTTGCATAGCAGGATGTTGCTTTAATTCTTCATGTATGCCATTAATATATCTTTCCAATACCCCATTAAGCCGCCACTTATTAGTTAAAGTATCCCAGGTGATCGTCTCCGATCGTAAATTATAAACCAGCTGGTTATTACGAAAAGTTTGTACAAAGAAACTATTGCCAGTACGGCTGACTGTATCATAATAGCGTATGCCTGCATAGGAAAATGAATCTAACCTGAAATAATAATTATTGATAAAAGACTGGTTGCGGTATCCGCCATAAGTTTGATCAATATATTGAGCTGAGAAGGAAGCCCATTTTGCATTTGCCCGCGGTAAAATACTTTGATTGCACCACCATAGAAAAACTGACAAAATAATTCCGCCGATAAAGTACGGCTTTAAAAAACGGGGAAAACTTATACCATTGCCAAGGATGGCAATAATTTCCGATCTGCCCGCCATTGCTGATGTAAAAAATATTACTGATAAAAATATAAATAATGGAAAAAGCAATGCATCTATTCTTGGGATAAAACCAAAATAATATTGAGTAATTATTGTTGAT
Source organism: Chitinophagaceae bacterium (assembly GCA_017882215.1). Taxonomy (GTDB): domain Bacteria; phylum Bacteroidota; class Bacteroidia; order Chitinophagales; family Chitinophagaceae; genus Ginsengibacter. The sequence goes on from JADGPX010000045.1 coordinate 4,325, forward strand.
ACAGGAAGTTTAATTTTTGCAAAGTCATCAGTTCTTTCACTAAGATCTATAATTACTGCAATGGCTGTAAGGGCGAGCAGGAAAAATAAAAAAGTGACAAAATATTTTTTGAGTATATACCAGTCGAGAATTTTCATGATAAGCCTGCGTCATCAAAAGTAAATTAAAATTTTAGAGAAGATGAGATTAGAGTTGTTAAAGCAGAAATCATAGTTTTTACTTCCTGAATAATTTTTAGAAAATTAATTAAGAAGTGATAAGCATTTATGCAGGCTATCTTTCCAGTTTGGAATAGTTATGCCAAATGTTTTCTTAATTTTTGTGGTATCTAAAACTGAGTACTGTGGACGCTTTGCCGGCAAAGGATATGCTGATGTTGGAATAGGATTGATGCTGCATTTGCTTTTGATAAATTTTTTAATTGCCTTCGCAAATTCATGCCATGTTACTACACCTGCATTGCAATAATTAAAAATTCCTGTTTGAGAGTGCTCACCGTTTTCTTTTTCAACGATCGTCATAATTGTTGCAGCAAGATCTGCAGCATATGTAGGGCAGCCATATTGATCACTTACCACATTTATACTTTCTTTTTCTTTTAGCAGCCTGAGCATAGTCTTTACAAAATTATTTCCAAAAGAAGAGTAAACCCATGAAGTGCGAATGATAACAGCAGAAGAATTATTATTTAAAACGAACTCCTCTCCTCTTAGCTTGGATGCACCATAAACATTTATAGGAGAAATCCTGTCTTCTTCCTTGTAAGGTGTTGAAGATGTGCCGTCAAAAACATAATCAGTTGAGATATGAATTAGTTGCGCCTGGTGTGCCTTACAAATTGCAGATAAGTTACCTGCTGCATCTGCGTTAATAAGAAATGCTTTTTCTTTTTCTGACTCAGCTTTATCAACAGCTGTATATGCCGCACAATTTATACAATGATGAATTTGCTGTTGTTCAAAAAAAATTTTTACAAGTTTAAAATTATCTATGGGTAGATCTTCCCTTGTTGTAAATAAAAATTTATAAGATGGATATTCATCGCATAATTTCCATAATTCCATACCTAATTGCCCGCCGGAACCGGTAACCAAAATAGTTTTTTCAAAAGAAAAAGAATCATTCATTTTTACCGGCATTTATCCTTCATACACAAAATTATTTTTACATTCATGCAACCCCGGGTGTTTTAAATCTTTATCTGATACAATGGCTTTATTTTTATCAACTCCCCAATCAATATTTAAGGTGGCATCATTATAGGCAATACTGCCTTCGCTTTCTTTATTATAAAATTCATCACACTTATAAAAAACCTCCGCTGTGTTGCTTATTACTGAATACCCGTGAGCAAAACCTTTTGGCACCAATAACTGCTTTTTATTTTCAGCAGATAATTCTATGGTATATACCTTGCCATAAGTTGGTGAATTTTTTCTAATATCAACAGCTACATCTAAAATACTTCCACTTAACACCCTTATAAGCTTTGTTTGTGCATAAGGATCCAATTGATAATGAAGTCCACGGATAACTCCATACACTGAACTTGCCTGGTTATCCTGTACAAAATTTATTTCAATCCCTTCGGCGCTAAAAACTTTTTGATTATAACTTTCAAAAAAATATCCGCGATCATCTTCCCAAATTTTTGGTTCAAATATCAATAATCCAGGAAATTCAGTTTTAATAAAAGGCATGTTTTATTTACGATGTTTGATGTACGACCTGCCTACCGGCAGGCAGGTGTACGATGTACATTTATGAATAAAGGTTTTTAAAATATTTAATTGTTTCTTTTAATCCTTCCTCAAATTTTGTTGTTGGCTGATAACCTAATAAATTTTTTACAAGAGAAATATCTGCCAAAGAATTTCTAACATCTGCTGCCCTTGGTTCTCTGTAAACAGCTTTGTGTTCACTGCTTAAATATTTTTTTATAGCATGATACACATAATTTATAGAAAAATTTTCTCCTACTGCCACATTGTAAATTTTATTTACTGCTACTTTATTATCTGTAAGCATTGCCTTGATATTTACCTGCACAGCATTTTCTACAAAAGTAAAATCTCTTGTTTGTTCACCATCACCATTTATATAAACAGGCGTTTTATTAATAATGCCTTTTACAAACAATGGAATAACCGCTGCATAAGGCCCCTCGGGATCCTGGCGTGGACCGAAAATGTTGAAGTACCGTAAACCAATGAGAGGAATTTTATAAACATCTGCAAAAACCTGTGCATATATTTCATCTACCCGTTTGCTTACTGCATATGGTGATAAACAGTTCCCTATTCTTTCTTCTTTTTTGGGTAAAGTTGGTTCATCACCATAAACTGAAGAAGATGAGGCATACACAAATCGCTTTATATTATTATCAACGGATGCTTTTAAAATATTTACAAAGCCGCCAACATTTACATCATTAGTAATTTGCGGCTCTTTGATTGAACGCGGCACAGAACCTAATGCAGCCTGGTGAGTTACATAATCAATACCATTGCATGCTTTATTACATGTTTCTAAATTTCTGATATCACCTTCTAAAAACTCAAAAGAAGAATATTCTTTTAAAAGATCAAGATTGGACTGAAATCCATTTACCATATTATCCAATACCCGTACCTTCTTAGCGCCATTCTTTAATAAATATTCTGCTATATGACTGCCTATAAATCCTGCGCCTCCTGTTACAAGAAAACTTTTATCATTTAAATCTTTATCGTGAAATGTATTGTTCAAAAAACTTGAATATTGATTATTGATTATTGAATATTATTTAAACGAATTACAAGCTCCAATACGTTCTGCTGGTTATTTTACCACGATAAATACCTTTAAGATCGGCAATGATGGCATGCGGCTTTGTTACTGCGGCAAATTCTGCATCATTCAGTTTTTTATAATCGTTGTGTGGCACCGTTATAATCACTGCATCATAATCGTTGCTTAACTCCTGTGTTAATCCAAATCCATATTCATGTGTAAGCTGTTCGCTTGATGCATGCGGGTCAGTAACATGAACATTGAGTGAATACGATTGCAATTCTTTTACCACATCTGCAATTTTTGAGTTACGGATATCACTTACATTCTCTTTAAAAGTAGCGCCCATCACCAGCACTTTTGCATTCTTTACATTTCCGTTATTATGAATAATGTGCTGCAAAATTTTTTTTGCAACATAACCACCCATGCCATCATTTATAGCTCTGCCGGCAAGTATCACCTGCGAATCATATCCCAGTTCTTTTGATTTATGAGTAAGATAATATGGATCAACCCCGATACAATGCCCGCCAACCAAGCCTGGCTGAAATTTTAAAAAATTCCATTTGGTACCTGCAGCTTCCAGCACTTCGTAAGTATTTATTCCCATCTTATCAAAGATGATGGAAAGCTCATTCATCAAAGCGATATTGAGGTCTCTTTGTGTGTTCTCTATTATTTTTGCAGCTTCCGCAACTTTTATTGATAAAACTTTATGAACTCCAGCATCAACAACTAATTCATACACCTTTGCAATTACCTCTAAACTTTCTTTATCGCAGCCACTAACTACTTTTACTATATTGCTTAAAGTGTGTTCTTTATCACCTGGATTAATTCTTTCAGGTGAATAGCCAAGTTTAAAGTCAACTATATTTTTTAAGCCGGATAACTTTTCAATGATCGGCAAACAATCATCTTCTGTACAGCCGGGATAGACTGTTGATTCAAACACAACATAATCCCCTCTTTTAATAACCTTTCCCATAGTTCCACTTGCTTTTTTTACAGGACGAAGATCAGGAACATTGTGCTCATCAACCGGGGTAGGTACAGCAACAATATAAAAAGCTGCTGTTTGTAAAACATCCAAATCGGATGTGAATTCAATATTACAATCTTCAAAGGCTTCTTTATCTAATTCATGGCTGGGATCTATGCCCTGTCTCATTAATTTTATGCGGTCGTCATTTATATCAAACCCAATTACAGAAAGTTTTTTGGCAAACTCAAGTGCAATCGGTAATCCAACATATCCTAGCCCGATCACTGCTAATTTTTTCTTCTTATCAATTAAATCCTGGTACATTTTTATTTTGTTTTATCTTCTGCTTTCAAACTCTTTTGGAAGTTTGTTTAATTCTTCTTTAGGCAAAGATTTAAAATACTCATAAGTAATTTTTAATCCTTCCTTTCTTGAAACTTTAGGCTCCCATCCTAATATTTTTTTTGCTTTTGAAATATCCGGCTGGCGTTGTTTCGGATCATCCTGAGGCAATGGCTTATAAACAATCTTTTGCTTAATACCGGTAAGATTGATAATTTCTTCAGCAAATTCTTTTAAAGTTATCTGATCAGGATTACCAATATTCATCGGTAAAGCATAATCGCTCATCAATAATTTGTAAATACCTTCAATAAGATCGTCTACATAACAAAAACTTCTTGTCTGGCTGCCATCGCCAAAAACAGTTAAGTCTTCTCCTCTTAATGCCTGCCCGATAAAAGCAGGTAAGGCTCGTCCGTCATTTAATCGCATCCGCGGACCATAAGTATTAAATATCCTTGCAATCCTTGTTTCCAATTTATGAAAATTGTGATACGCCATTGTAATAGCTTCCTGAAACCGCTTTGCTTCATCATAAACACCACGTGGCCCAACAGGGTTTACATTTCCCCAATACTCTTCCTTTTGCGGATGCTCTAACGGATCCCCATAAACTTCGCTTGTAGATGCAACCAGAATTCTGGCTTTTTTTGAAAGCGCCAAACCCAAACAATTATGTGTTCCTAACGATCCAACTTTTAATGTTTGAATAGGGATTTTTAAATAATCTATTGGGCTGGCGGGAGAAGCAAAATGTAAAATATAATCAAGGTTACCGGGAACATGAATGAATTTGGAAATATCATGATGATAAAAATCAAATTGCTGTAATTTGAAGAGATGCTCAATATTTTTAAGGTCCCCGGTTATAAGATTATCCATTCCGATTACAAAAAAATCTTCTTTGATAAATCTATCACAAAGATGAGAGCCCAAAAAACCTGCTGCCCCGGTTATAAGCACTCGTCCCCCCGATCCCCTAAAGGGGGAAATTTTATTTTTAGTTTTATTTGATTTATCTGAACCCATCATAATATTTTTCCAGGAAATTAATTTATTAAATCCTCTTTAGGGGTTATGGTTCTTCTCCCTATACTTTGATAATAAAATCCACATTCTTCCATTTGCACAAGATCAAACAAATTACGTCCATCAAAAATTACTTTATTTTTTAATAGTGAACCCATCCTGTTAAAATCCGGTGTTCTGAATTCACTCCATTCAGTAGCAATAACCAAAGCATCTGCGCCATTTAAGACATCATACTGATTTTTTGCATACTCAATTTTATTGCCTAACTCCCTTTTTACATTTGCCATAGCTTCAGAATCAAATGCAGAAATCTTTGCGCCTGCTTTTGTTAATTCATCAATTATCGTTAACGCAGAAGCTTCTCTAATATCATCAGTATTGGGTTTAAATGCAAGTCCCCAAAGTGCTATTTTTTTTCCGTTAAGATCATTATTAAAATAGGTTTTTATTTTTTGCACCAAATGCAGCTTTTGCTTCTCATTTACCTGCATCACAGCCTTCAGTATTTTAAAATCATAATCAATTTCACGTGATGATTGCTCTAATGCTTTTACATCTTTTGGAAAGCAGCTTCCTCCATACCCAATACCAGGAAATAAAAATCTTCTTCCAATCCTTTCATCGCTACCCATACCCCTGCGAACCATGTCAACATCTGCTCCTACTCTTTCGCAAAGCTGGGCTATCTCATTCATAAAAGAAATTTTAGTAGCAAGAAATGAGTTAGCAGCATACTTGGTTAGCTCGGCAGATTTTTCATCCATATATATTATAGGATTTCCCTGCCTTACAAACGGGGCATACAATTCTCCTAATATTTTTTTCGCTTTTTCTGATGATGTGCCTATTACAACTCTGTCAGGTTTCATAAAATCATCTACTGCAACACCTTCACGCAAAAATTCAGGATTACTTACAATATCAAAAGCTGCTTCTATGTCTTCGCCGGAATTTTTTAAAATTGTATTTCTTACTTTTTCTGCAGTTCCTACAGGCACTGTGCTTTTATCAATAATAATTTTGTAATCATCTTTTTTAAGTAATCGGCCCATATCTTTTGCAACGCCTAAAACATATTTAAGATCAGCATTCCCATCTCCATCGGGTGGTGTAGGCAATGCAAGAAAAATAATTTTAGCATCTTTAATTCCCTCTTCTAAAGATGTTGTAAAATGCAAACGACCTTCTTTTTCATTTCTTACAAAAATTTTCTCCAGGCCGGGTTCATAAATTGTTACCTGCCCGGAAGATAATTTTTCTACTTTACTTTTGTCAATGTCAACACAGGTAACATTATTCCCGGTTTCTGCAAAGCAAGTACCTGTTACCAATCCTACATAACCTGTTCCTATAACTGCTATCTTCATTTATTTATTTTATTTATTTATAAATTCCAATACTTTTTTTGTTATATATAATTGTTGTTCTTCTTCTAACTCTGTATGTATTGGCAATGAAATTACTCTGTCGGCTAACCAATCTGTTATGGGTAAATTATAATCACCGCCTCCAAATGCTTCAAACATTTTTTGACGATGTGCCGGCACGGGATAATATATCATTGAAGGAATATTATTCTTTTCTAAAAAAGATTTCAATTCATCTCGGTTAATATCATTTAAAATCAAAGTATACTGATGAAAAACATGCGTACAATATTTAGCTCTGTATGGTGTTGTTATTTTTGGATGGTTTGCAAATGCTTTATCATAATAACCGGCAGCTTTTTGGCGTGCAGAAATGTATTCATCGAGCAATGAAAGTTTTATATTTAAAACAGCAGCCTGCATCGCATCCAGCCTGGAATTGCACCCAACCATCTCGTGGTAATATTTTATCTTTTGCCCATGATTGGCGATCATCTTTAATTTTTCAGCCAATGCATCATCGTTGGTGAACATAGCGCCTCCGTCTCCATAACATCCTAAATTTTTACTGGGGAAAAAAGATGTACAGCCAACAGTGCCAATAGTTCCGGATTTCTTTTTTGTTCCATCTTTAAAAATATAATCTCCGCCAATTGCCTGGGCATTATCTTCAATTACAAATAAATTATGTTCTTCTGCAATAGCCATTATTTCTTCCATATTGGCAGTATGCCCATATAAATGTACCGGAACAATTGCTTTTGTTTTTGGAGTGATAGCGTTTTTAATTGCTGCAGGATCAATACAGAATGTTCTTTTATCAACATCAACAAATACCGGTTTTAATTTAAGTAATGCTATAACTTCTGTTGTGGCAATGTACGTGAAAGAAGGAGTAATAACTTCATCACCGGGTTGCAGGTCAAGCGCCATCATTGCAATTTGCAAGGCATCAGTGCCATTAGCGCAGGAAATTGTATGCTTAACACCGAGATATTTTGAAAGATTAGCTGCAAAATCCGTTACCTGTTTTCCACCGATAAATACAGAACTATCCAACACATTTAAAAGAGCAGTGTCTATCTCAGATTTTATTTTGAGATATTGCTGCTTTAAATCCACCATTTGAATGGTCTTCATATTAGCACTTTTTTAGCGGGTGCAAAGATAGGAATTGAATCAGGAAACTGAAATTATCCTCAAAGGATTCCTTTTGGAACAAATTATTCGTTATGAATTCCTTTGGAAGAAATTAGATTTGTTATCTAAACAGGTAATGTGGGCTTATTATTTTATACTATTTTTTTAAAGTTATACCCTATCGGAATTCGCATTACCTCATTGTGGAATGATAAAGCATTGCTTTGGGTAAAAGGCAGAAAAAAATTCCCTTCATTTGATTCCTCTGATGAGAAAAATAAAACCATCTGGATGCATTGCGCCAGTCTTGGCGAATTTGAGCAAGGGCGCCCTTTGATAGAGAAAATCAGAAAAGAATATCCCGGTTATATTATTGTAATTACTTTTTTTTCACCATCAGGTTATGAGATACAAAAAAAAATTAGTGGCGCTGATCATATTTTTTATCTGCCTGCGGACTCCGCTTTAAATGCAAAAAAGTTTATTGAGCTTATAAATCCAAAATTAGTACTCTGGGTAAAATATGAATACTGGTATTATTATTTACATGAATTAAAAAAGAAAAATATTCCTACATTATTAATATCAGGATCTTTCAGAAAAGATCAGCCTTTTTTTAAATGGTATGGAAACTTTTGGAAAAAGATGCTTGATTGTTTTACATATTATTTTTTACAAAATGAAGATTCAAAAATTTTATTAGAAAACATCGGTATTAAAAACGTAACTGTTTCAGGAGATACAAGATTTGACAGGGTAATCACTATTGCTGAAAATTTTGATGATGTGCCATTGATAAAAGAATTTTGCGGCAATAACAAAGTTATTGTTGCAGGTAGTACCTGGGAAGATGATGAAGCCGAACTGGTGCATTATGCAAAAACAAATGCACACATAAAATTTATTATCGCACCACATGAAGTTGATAAAGAAAATCTCAGGGATGTAAAGAAAGAATTTGTCAATTCAATTTTATATTCTGAGTGGATCTTAAACGTGAAACGTCAAACGTCAAACGTGAAAAGCGAAACTCCTTCTCACGATTCACCTTTCACGTTTCACGGCAACTGCCTCATCATTGATAACATTGGTATGCTTTCAAGGCTTTATAAATATGCTGATATAACCTATGTTGGCGGCGGTTTTGGCTATGATGGCTTACACAACATTTTAGAAGCAGCCGTATATGGAAAACCGGTAATTTTTGGACCTGAATTTGAAAAAAATTTTGAGGCGCAGGAATTAATTGAATGTGGCGGAGGAATAACTATAGAAAATGCACTTGAGCTTGAAAAAACTTTAACGCACTTATTTAGCAATGCAGATGAACTGGAAAAAAGAAGTATTGCTGCTAAAAATTATGTGTATAGTAAAGCAGGTGCAACAAAAAAGATCATGGAATTTATTCAGGAAAACCGTCTCTTAACCAACTGATCAAACTGCTTCACTATAGGGTCTGATTCTCTCCATCCTATTTTTACTTTGAGCTCTCTTTCTATCCAGTACTGTGCTTCAGGAAAAATTGAAAAATTATTGATCGTTTTTATACTTCTCTCATACATGGCCTCATCGCCACGAAATAATTCATTGATGAATAAAAAACGATCATTAACACCGATCGCCTTTTTCAGATCTCTAACAGGAACCTCGGTGAGCATATCAGAAAGCTCAATCTTACTTTGCTTTAATTTCTCATTTAAAGATTCTGGTCTGGCAGCAGATTCGTTGATATTTTTTTGAGTATTCGCTAATGGTGTCTGATGTGTTAATGTGGGTACATCTTCAATAGGATCAAACATTAAAACAGGTTTTGCATTTACACTCATCTGATTTTTTGCCTGTGCATTTCTTTTTATCTCTTCCAGCTCTTCTTCAATCTCTTTTTCGTCTACTTTTAAAACCTCTATTATTTTTTCTTCCTGCTTAGCGGGTTGTTCAGTTTGTTTTGCATAAGGCTGCTGCTTGTAATTATTGCTTGCAATCCCCGGCATCATAACAGCAACATTTCCTTTATTTATGAATGTAGTATTAGCTTTTTGCTGAAGCAACTCAGATTGAAGCATTTGTACAGTAATCAATAATTTATCTGCAGATGCATTCTCAGCAATTTGTTGTTGTAGTTTTTCTATGAGTGTACGCACTCTTTCCATTTAATTTAATTTAATTTAATTTAATTTGCTTTAAGCCCGGTTCTACCAATACAACGAAAAAATAAAATTAATGTTTTTGATTTCATGTAAAATCATTTTAACCTTTGCACTTCAGGCTAAGTTACAAATTGAATTTAAAAATATTTACTAATTATGTTTATAGAACCAAATTTTAAAGGTGAGCGCAGAGGCTGGATAGAAGTTATTTGCGGGAGCATGTTCAGCGGAAAAACGGAAGAGCTGATACGCAGATTAAAAAGAGTTAAGATAGCCAATTTAAAAGCGGAGATTTTTAAACCCTCAATTGATGTTCGTTATGATGAAATAAAAATTGTAAGTCATGATGAAAACAAAATTCATTCAACCCCTGTAGATAATTCTCAAACAATTTTATTAATGGCGCAGGATGTAGATGTGGTGGGCATTGACGAAGCCCAGTTTTTTGATGAGCAGATAACTACTGTTTGTGAGCAACTGGCATTAAAAGGCGTTAGGGTAATTGTTGCAGGATTGGACATGGATTACCTTGGCAACCCTTTCGGACCAATGCCTAAACTGCTGGCTATAGCAGATTATATAACCAAGCTGCATGCAATTTGTATGCAGTGCGGCAATATCGCCAATATTTCCTATCGAAAAATTGAACAGGAGGGGCAAGTGTTATTGGGAGAAAAAGATATTTATGAACCACGATGCAGGCATTGTGCCCAATTATAAAAAAGGCTGTCGGATGACAGCCTTTTAATTATACATTTTTGCTAAATGATTATTTACTTATAATCATCTTTTTTGTTTGGATTTCTTTACCATTATTTATTTTAAGAGTATAAACACCAGACTTAAGTACACTAACATCAATAGTATTAAAATTGGTGCCGTTATTTACAATCACTTTCTTAACTAAGACCTGCTGACCAAGTTGATTGATTATAATAATATCTGCATTACTTTTTGCATATGCATCAAAAGAAATTGTAATAGCTGTAGAAGCAGGTACAGGATATAATTTTATTCCTCCTTTTACCAAACTTATATTGTTTGATACGTCTGCAACATTAGCTGCAAAAGTGCTGCTTCCAACTGTAACTGTTAATGTGTAGCATTGAGTTGAACTATAATCGCCTGAGGTTGCACCGGCAACTTTTACTTTATAAGTAGAAGGCTTGTTAGAATTATACACTACTGTTTCTGCTGCAGTGCCAGGTTGTGCAGATATTGCTAATTGCCCACCATTGCTGTTATATAATGTCAGATCATAATTAGCCGGAAGATTGGTGAGTGTTACTTTAAGATTTTTTTGATTGCCACTTGTACTAAAACTATAATAATCTACATCAGTACCTGTTGCAATTTGTGCGTTAATTGTACCAACAGGAATACTTGCAGCAGTGGCTAAAGTATTATTTGGTTCATACTGATCTGGACAAGTAACAACAGCAGTGGTTGTAAACTGTGTAGATGCAGTATAGGCACTGCTTCCTGAAGAACAATTCGTTCTTACCTGCCAATCATAAGGTGTAGATGAATTTAAACCCGAAATAGTTACTGACGTTGAAGAAGTATTTACAGTAGTCCAGGTACCTGAATTGGAAACTTCATATTGTACATCATATGTTATTGCCCCGCTAGCCGCAGTCCAGCTTACTGTTGCACCGCTGCTGGTAATTGCAGATGAAGTTAAATTGGTTGGTGCAGTACAAGTAGCTGTAGTTGTAGTTGTAAATTGTGCAGTAATATAATTTCCGCTTCCACCTGTACATGTTGCTCTTACCCTCCAATCATAACTAGTTCCTTGTGTTAATCCACTTAAATTAACGGAAGTAGAAATCGTGGCAGTTGCGGCATTTGTCCATGTAGAAGTTCCTGTCACCCTGTAATCAACATCATAGCTTGTAGCATTTGTAACTGCTGTCCAACCTACTGTAGCACCCGTAGTGGTGATGTTAGATGATGCTAACCCTATTGGATCACCACATGCCGGAGCTGTACAACTAAGGTTGAATGTTGTATTTGAAGTTTGACCATAGGGATTAGTTATAGTAACTGTATATGGTCCCGAAACAGCACCGGAAGGAACATTAAAGTCTGCAGTAATTTGAGTTGGAATTATAAATTTAATG